>JAQGMD010000239.1 GCA_028292565.1 Burkholderia sp.
TGGTCGAACTGTGTGACCGCCTGCCCTTTCCCATCGGCGTCATAGGGCAGGGTCGCGCCCCAGACGCGGCTGCGCTCTTCCGAATCGGAGTCCTCGAAGAAATCGACGAAGCCGGCAATCAGGTCCATCTTGGTGAACATGACATACACGGGCGCGAATAATTCGAGCCGTTCGGTCAGCTCCTGTACGCGTTGGCGCAACTGCTTCGCCAGGTTGATGGTGTCGTCCGGGCGATTGCCGGTGAGTTCGGCGATGCTCGCCACGATGACGATGCCGTTGATTGGCGCCTTGGGTCGATATTTTTTCAGCAGGTTGAGGAAGCCGAACCACTCACTGCGATCTTCCTCATGCACCGCATAGCGCCCGGCCGTATCGAGCAATATACCTTCCGTGGTGAAGAACCAGTCGCAATTGCGGGTGCCGCCGACACCCTGGATGGCCTGGTTGCCTTTGTCTGAAAAAGGAAAATTGAGGCCGGAGTTGACGACGGCTGTACTTTTTCCCGCGGCGGGATTGCCGATTACGATATACCAGGGCATCTCATACAAAGCGGCGCTACCCGTGGTCTGGCCGAGCTTTGAGGTTTTGATGGTCTTGACCGCTTCGAGCAGGCGCTTGCGCAGGATTTCCACGTCCTGCTTTTTGTCCACGGGCGCCGCTTTGACCGCTTCTTCGGCCTGGTTCTGGAACATCTGGCCCATCGCGCCGGAAGCCCGCCACTTGCGTATCCACACGAATATCCAATAGCCGACCCAGGCCGCGACCATGGCGGACAGCACGCCAAAAAGCCATTTTGGCGGGACGTGCAGCGTCGTACCGATCAGGTAGATCGCCGCAACGGCGAGCAGCAAGCCGATTATTGAGAGGGTGCGGGTATCTCTGAAGAAGTCGTAGATGCGGTTCATATTCAATAACCCATTAAGCAACTTGTAAATTCCTTGACGGCCTGATCAGACGGTGGCCGTTTCGGAAGGGATCAATACGGCTGCTGTCCGGTCTATGACATGACCGACGTTGAACAACAGCACGGGATGTTCCGAATCTTTCGACTGCATGACCGCCGCTACGAGGGCGGCCGTTACCGAAGCCGAGCCGATGTGGCCGCATGCTTCTGCTGCCGCGAGCCGGTTCTGGATCGCATCGAGATGCGGCGTTTGTTCCATCATTGCGCCCATGCATTCCAGGGCACGGTTGGAGCGATGGTCGGCGTCGCATGAGACGGTGCCGATGCTTTCGCCGGCAAGGTTCGCGGCCAGCAGCGCATCCTGGACGACCTTGCTCAGGCAGGAAGCGGACGGCTTGCCCGGTGCGTCCGCCGAAGCATCGCGCCGTGCCCGGACTACGCGCGTCAAGCTGCAGGCCGGGGTCGCGGCCGCAGCTTTCACCGCTTTGTCATTGGCGCACAAGACGGCGAACGCGGCTTCGCCCATCATCAGGCCGTTCGGACACCGGGAGTTGAAGAGCCGCCCGTTCGCCTGCCAGTCTTCTGCGATGGTGTCGCAAAGCGCGGAGTCGCATGCGAGCAGCAGTAGTGCCTGCGCATGTCGGTCATGCCGGGATTCATTGCTGAATTGATCCATCAGCGCCAGTGCGGTAGCGTCGTCTTCTGCCGCTCTGATATCGAGGTGGATGTACTCACCAGGCACCCTGAGAGCCGCGATTCGCTGCGTTAGAAAGGCGAATGCGAGTTGTTGCTCAACAGGGTCAAAGTGCGCCGGAATCAACAGACTCACTCTTAGCCGCAGCCGGTCGTCGGATACGGATGGTGGGGCAGCATGGCCTCGCAGGGTGTAGGGGTCGCCCGATGGTTGCACTTGTGTTCCCACGCTCGCGTGCGTGTGGCGCGGCAAGTCGTCGAGCACCTGGTCAAGTAGGCGCGCGAGCAACGCGAGAGTACGCAGGAGAGTCTCGCGCCGGTTTTCCGGGTCCCCGGCGTGTTCCACCTTGCGCTTGGCGACGATTCGAAAAAGCTCATCGTGCAGAGCCCCGGTATCGAGGTCCGCGATTCTGGTGGTCAGTACCGGAAAGCCTTGATCGTCAGTGAGCGAGGCATCCGGCATCGGCCGCACCTTTCTGTCTCTCAGTGAATGTAGGAATGCCTCGGCATCTGCGGCAAAGCTCGTGATTGCCCATGCGGACAAAATCGGCAATCGCGGAGCGGATTCGACAGCAGCAGCCGGCGCTTCGCCCGCTGCGTCTTCAGTGTGGGCGGGTTTCGGATGCCTGGCTCGGAAGGAGCGCCATTGCAGCAGTCCGACGCATATTAGTAACGCCAGCGGCAGGACGCCGAGATACACCAACGTGTCCTGCAAGGTAACGACGCGCCGTGTTGCCTGCCACCAGATGATCACCCCGAGCCAGATCACCGCCACCAGGACGATCGAGATAAGCGACCATTTGATCAATGTGCGAAATCGGCTCATGAAGGGTAAACGATATGGATTCGTGTGATGTGGAAGCGGGTCATGGCCGATGGCAGCTTGACAGGCTTCAGTTCATTCGCTGTCTGTTGCGGACTGTCCGGAGATCAGAGTGGCCCCGCATGCGGTCACATCTCCATGTCGAGCCGCGGGTCTGCCGTCGATGATGACTGTTGGATCGCCGGTGGAAATGACCGTCTCGCGGCCGTGACCTTTGCGCGGACAGGTTACCTTGTCGCCCACTCGGGCGATGCGTGCGCCGTTCGTGTCTGTGGTTGGCGCTCCGCCGATAACGGTGCCGCCATGGCTGGTCGAGTCGCCGGTGACGATAAATGGCCGGGTCATAGATATCCTTGCAGTGAAATTATGACAATGTTGAAAATGTGCAAATGATAACTACTATCTTATAAGACTGACAACAAAAATCTATCACCGGTGACCGAGCGTGCCTGTTTTGCGCAACTCTACGTGGCCAAAATCCATCATGCGCCAGCGCCCGCCCCAGATAAGCCCGACGGATTCCGCGAACTGTCCGTACATCCGGTAGCCCTCCATCACCCAGGGGTCTTTTTCGGAAATAACTATTTTCCCATCGCGATAAAACGCGCTGTCGGCTGCGAGGCCGTATTGGTGGTAGCTCTGATAGGCGCCCGCGTTCGTGACGTTCGGACCTATCCGGGCCAGCATGGCCTGTCGCTCGGGGCTGCGGTAACCCTCCAGCAGCGCCATCTGATAGCCGTGTCGTGCCATTAGCTGGTACACCGTCAGGAGTCGGCGGCGAAACTCCGTGTCCAGTTGCCGCCACTCGCGACTCGCGCCGGCAAGTTCCTGCCGGACGGCCTGGATTTCCTCGGTGATGAACAGTTCAGGGGGAAGCGGCGGAGGTGCGACTAGTTGCTCGCCTTGCAGGAGCGCGGTGACGACCGGGTCGCTTGATGCGGGTAATTCCACATAGCCGTCGAGGTGCAAGGATGCGGCAAATAGCGTAGCGAGCAGGGGAGGGATCGACAGCATCGCTGCGATAACTAGCGTCGCGGGCTTATGTGAAGCAATGAACGACCACGCGCCTCGTGCCGACGAATTGCGGCGCGCGCACGTCGCGATCGCTCTTTTTTGCGTGCGTGAAGTTTCTGCAGTCATGATGACTTGGAGCGCTGAACGCATCCGTCTGCGCCATGCACGCCTGTTGTCTGCGTGCATGACGAGCCAACCTCCGACGCCGATAACCACGACGTTCAGGATGACAAGCGAAAGGAAAATAAACGTTTCAGTCACGGCTACGCGATTTTGTCCGAACTTGTTGATAAAGAGACAATATATAATGTTATTATATTTGCAACATCGGGAGGCCGATGTGAAATTTTTTCGGACACTGCTGGGTAGGGCGCCACATGAAAACTCGCACCACAGGAACCACTTCAAATCCGGACCCGAGCCGCGGCCCGTCTCTCTACAGCCCAGAAATGCAGGGCAAAGATCCGCTGGAGGGACTCAGTATCCTGAGCGCGCTCGATGGAGCTCCATCGCGCCGGAGGTTTGGCGGGATGCGTTTAGTGGCCTTGATCACAGTAGTGCTTCTGCTTCCAGTTACCTATCTTGTCGCGACAAGTTCGGCCCTCCGGCAATCGATACCTTTGCTCGCGCTTGTGTCGGCGAAACCGGGCAAAGCCGCGGAGCCGGTTGCGCCGTCCGGCCCCCCCCCGGAAGCCGCCATAGCTGTTCCCGCGATTGCGGAACAAACGAACGTGGCGACGATCACGGCCGAGCCACCCGCGATCACACCGGCGTTCCAGGAAGCTGTGGCCGAAATCAAGCGCGAGGAAGCCCTCCCTCAAATTCAGAAGACAGTGATCACGGCGCGTGAATTGGAGCCGGCAAACACACATGAACCGGCAGCGCCGGGCGTGCCTGCCGTTACGACAGAGGGAGTGCCATCGAGCGTCGCCGGCGCGACGAGCGCAGACGCTAAAAAAACGCAGCGAAAAGGTACGAAGGATATGCCGCCGACGGCCATATCCCGCGCGAAGCGGGCGGAGAAGCATGCAGCAGTATCGCAGCCGCCTGCGCTGGCCAATCTGAGCAGGGATGGTGACAAGAACGATAAGGATGTGGATTTGATTGCGGCGTTGTTGACGCATCTCTCGCGTCCTGGTGCGCAAAATAAGGATGCCATCTCCAGGCCGTCCGGTACTGCCTCTTCAACTGCCGGACACGCCAGCTTCGCTGGGAAGAACGACAAGCGTACGCCCAGCCGCGACATCGTCGAGCCGAAGGGCGGCGAATCGAAGGCGTCACTAATCAGTCGCTGCCGTTCCCTGGGTTTCCTCGAAGGGGAGCTTTGCCGGATCCGGATCTGCTCCGGTAGTTGGGGAACTGATGCGGCTTGCTCCACGGATACGGCGGCGCGGGTCGATTGACTCTTTCAGGAAGGCACGTTCCTTGCCGCGCATAGTTTCATCGTGGCGCATCCCTTCATTGTCTTCATCGCCTGTACGGGAGCGTGAGAACAACTTCCAGCCCGCCGGCGGGATGGTTACGCAGTCGTATCGTCCCGCCGTGCTGTTCTGCAATGTTCAACGCGATGGTCAGTCCTAAGCCGGAACCGCCGGTTTCCCGCGAGCGGGAATTCTCCAGGCGATAGAACGGTTCAAACGCTTTTTCCAGTTCCGATTCCGGTATGCCAGGGCCATTGTCCTTGATGCGTATGACGGCGCTCGAACCTTCAATGCCGGCCGTCACATCGGCGGAATGCCCATACTTCACGGCGTTATCAACAAGGTTGGTCAGGCAGCGGCGCAAGGCGGTCGGCCGCGACATCAGGGAAATATTGGTTTTTCCGCTGACGGTGACTGCCTGACCGGCATCGGCCGCGTCGATGCACACGCTGTCGATCAGCGAATCCAGGTTTAGTGGTTGTAGGGGTTCGGAGGAGTTCATGCTGCGCGCGAGATCGAGTCCTTCGCGTACCATGCTTTGCATCGCGGTCATGTCGCCGATCAGTTTGTCCCGCAGATCAGGATCGTCGACTTTTTCCAGGCGCAACCGCAGGCGGGTCAATGGCGTCTGCAGGTCATGGGTGATCGCCGCCAATATGTGGGCTCGTTGCCGGATGTGATGGCGGATGCGCGATTGCATCGCATTGAACGCGGCGGCTGCCTGCCTGATTTCTGTTGCTCCGCGTTCGGGCAAGGGCGGACGTTCGATGTCATTCCCAAGCTCGGTGGCTGCTTGCGCAAGATGTTTGAGTGGACGCATGGTCATGCGCACGATGAACGCGGCAAGTATGCCTATGCTTACAAGGAACAGGATGCCGTAGCCGATGTAGTCCGGTCGCAGCCCGAATGTGGGAGGCGGGCGCGGCGGCGAGATGGACAGGCGCAGGCGTTCGCCATCGGGTAGGGTGATCAGGATTGCTTCGCATGCAGCGCGCCGTTCGGACGTATTTCGATGCTCAGGCCTGCGACTGAAATGCGCGCACTCGTTCGGCCGGGCCGGCGCGGAAAAAACCTGGTGGCGTTCGGAAAGGCGTGTGTCCAGCATGTCCGCCATCGCCGAGCGATGTTCGCTGACCACTTCGGCAGGCCTGGCCAATTCAGCGCGCACTCCGATTCCGGAGGCCGCTGCGAGGAACGGCGCACGCAGATCCGAGGGGACGGTTTCAAGGGATTGGATAAACTGCGCCACGCGCTCGACCGCATGGAAGTCGCGGAACTCCGCGATCATCCGTCGTCGCTCGCCAAAGGCAAGTCCCAGCGTCAGCAGCGTGGAAACCAGGATGCCGGCAATCAGCACCAGGAATACCCGGCTGGTCATGGACTGGAAGATGCCTCTCATTGTTCTTTGGCGACTACCGTGGCGAGCACGTAGCCTTCGTTGCGGACGGTCTTGATGATTTGCGGAGAGCGGGCGTCGTCCCCGAGTTTCTGCCGCAAGCGGCTGATCTGCAGGTCGATCGAACGGTCAAACGGATCGGCGTCGCGGCCCTGGGTCAGGTTGAGCAGCTGGTCACGGCTCAATACGCGGTTGGCGTGATCGAGAAAGATTTTCAGCAAGCGGAATTCGGCTCCGGACAAGGCAACGACGATCCCTTCCGGATTGATAAGGTGGCGTGCGGTGAAATCCATGGTCCAGCCGGCGAAGCGCATTTGTTGCGGCTCGGCGGTCTGCATATTCGGCGGCAGCGCTTGCGTGCGACGCAAGACGCTGCGGATGCGTGCGAACAGTTCACGCGGTTCGAATGGCTTGGCGAGGTAGTCGTCGGCGCCCATCTCGAGGCCAAGTATGCGGTCCAGCGGCTCGCCGCGGGCGGTGAGCATGATCACCGGCATGTTGGAGCGCGTGCGCAGGTTGCGGCACAAGGTGAGGCCGTCTTCGCCAGGCAGGTTCAGGTCGAGCACGATCAGGTCGACGCGCGCGTCTTCCAGCGATTTCGTCATCGCCTTGCCGTCCGCAGCGGTAAGCGTGCGGTACCCGTTTTTTTCAAGGTATTCGGCCAGCAGTGTGCTGATGTCGCGGTCGTCGTCAACGATCAGGATGAGGGGAGGGGTTTCCATACGCGCAATTATGGCACTCATCGGCGACGGCATTTGTATCGGGCTGTGTCAATGATCCGGCCTGATACATCGCGATACAAATCCGCCCCGATCGGTTACGTGCCGCTACAAGAACGTGAATGCGAGACAACTGCCGGATACATCGCCGGAACAAGATGTGATCCGTGCCCAGGCACATTGATCACGAATAACCATGCAAAGGAATGATGATGACTCAGATTCGCAAACATCTGTTGATTGGTATTACCGCCTTCGGACTGGCGGCAGGGTCTTTGGGGGTGCATGCCGCGAACCCGGGCGATGAGCATCGTGCGCGGGGCGGAGCCCACCACGATCAAGCCCGGTCGCCCGAGCAGATGAAGGAACGCATGGCGAAGCGGCAGGCGGAGTTGCATGACAAGCTGAAGCTGACGCCGGCACAGGAACCGGCCTGGAAGACTTTCGCTGAACGCATGCAGCCGGGTGCGATGCCGGCGCGCGCCGACAGGGCGGAGCTCGCGAAGCTGTCAGCGCCGGAGCGCATGGAGCGCCACCTGGCGATGATGAAGGAACACGAAAAGCGGATGAGTGCCCGACTTGCCGCGGTGAAGGAGTTTTACGCGGTGCTGACGCCCGATCAGCAGAAAGTCTTTAATGACCAGTTCGGTCACGGGCGCCATCACAATCGTTCCTGAAGCCTGTCTGGCCGGCGAGCCGCCGGCTAGAGCGGATTTCTGTCAGTGTAGTTCCCTGCATGGTGCCTTAGCACCGCGACGACGCGCTGCCGTGCCTAGCCTTCGACCGGTTCCCGGGGCTGCGCGGCCCCTGCACTGACATGAAATCCGCTCTAGCCATCAATGCAGCTTGATGCGCGGATTCCGTACCCGGTTGATGGTTTCCGCCCAGGTGGCCAGCCATGCATGGAACAGGCCGTTGACCGCGATCTGATGGTGCTTGTGCAGCGCCCAGTACATCACTTTCGCGATCGTCCCTTCGATGAAGAGCGAGCCGCTGGACATCGCGCCCATCAGGCTGCCTACAGTGGTGTAATTGCCGAGCGATACCAGCGACCCGTGGTCCTTGTAGGTGAATTCGACAGGGGGTTTTCCCTTCAGCATGCGCGTGAGCGACTTGGCGAGCGTAGATGCCTGCTGGTGCGCAGCCTGCGCGCGCGGCGGGACCAGCGCCTTTCCCTCGCCTTGCGGGCAGGCGGAGCAATCGCCGATGGCAAAGATTGATGGGTCGCGTGTGCTCTGCAGGCTCCGATTCACCACTAGCTGGTTGACCCTGTTGGTTTCCAGTCCGTCGATCTCTTTCAGGAAATCCGGCGCCTTGATGCCGGCAGCCCAGACCACAATGCCGCTCGGAATAAACTTGCCGCTCGCCATACTGACGCCCTCTTTCGACACTTCGACCACCTTTTCGTCGGTGTGCACTTCGATATCGATGGTGCGCAGTTCGTGCTCGACAGCGGCGGACAGGCGCTCGGGCAGCATTTGCAGCAGGCGCGGGGCGGCGTCGACGATGACAATCTTGAGGTCTTTTTCTGGGTGAAAATTGGCGAGCCCGTAAGTGGACAGGAGTTTGGTGGTCATGTGCAGTTCCGCCGACAATTCCACGCCCGTTGCGCCGCCACCGATGATGGTGACGGTAAAACGGCCCTGGTCGGAGCTCCTGGCCTTCGCCTGCGCGCGCAGGCAGCAGTTGATCAGCCGCTGGTGGAAGCGTTCGGCGGCAGCGGGTGAATCCAGCATGATGCTGTTTTCGCTCACCCCCGGAGTGCCGAAATCGTTGGTCTGGCTACCGAGCGCGATGACCAGCGTATCGTAGGGCACCGATTGGCGCGGCAGCAACTCCTCACCGTCTTCGTCGTGGGTCGGCGCCAGGTAGACTTCTTTTTTCGCGCGATCAAGGCCCTCCATGCGGCCCAGCCGGAAGGTGAAGTTGTGCGAGCGGGCCAGGGCAAAGTATTCGAGTTCGTCCGCATGGCTGTCGAGCGTTCCGGCGGCGACCTGGTGCAGCAATGGCTTCCATAAATGGGTGCGGGCGGCGTCAACCAGCGTGATGTGTGCCTTGTTTTTCTTTCCAAGTTTCTTGCCGAGGCGGACTGCGAGTTCCAGTCCTCCCGCCCCGCCTCCGATTATGGTGATCCGATGCGGCGTGGTGCCGGATGGTTGGCTCAAGTGCGTCTCCCTTGTCAGCAAATTGCGATAGTCTAACGCGGCTCAGGCGCAAGCGATGAAAACTGTCCGGCCCCCAACATTGACGCAGCTTAAAAATGCTCCTCCTCCACGGTATGCGGAAGCGGTCGATGCAATGCGTGATAAGTGGGGGCGGCCGGAGGCTGCACAATAGGGGGAGCGATTCCGAGGGCGGCTATGGTTTGCTCGTCGATTTCGATCCAGCAGGCGAAAACCGGTTTGCCATCGACCAGCAGCGGTGGGCCTGCGCGGTGCGCGTGAACTCCCATCCGCTGCAGCAGTCGTTCAATCCCCAACGGAGAAACCGTGATCAGTCGCCGCGCGCCGTTTTCCATGGCCGCGGCCACGGCGGCTGCCAACAGGCTGCGTGTGTTGGCGGCGGTGTTTTCGTTGGATGACGAAGTAGTCGATGCGGCAGCGAAGCGCGAGAGTTCCCATACATCGTGCGAGCGTGGTGTAGGCAGGCCCGCAAGCAGCGCGGGGAAAACTTCACTGAGCAGATAGGGCTCGGTTGTCGGCAGCAGGCGCGCGCATCCGCAGATGGCGCCCTCCCGGTCGCGCGCTACGACATACAAGGTGTTTGGATGATCGAACTGATCGCGCTCCTTGCCCGGTTCCACCGGTAGCGACCAGCCAAGTCGTTCTATAAAAATTTTGTGCCGGTATTCGGCAAGAGCTGTTTCCAGCGCTGGAGAGAACTCGCAGGACCTGCCGGAAATAGTGTGCATAGGCGTCAAATATATTGTTGTTTGACGCGATTACATTCCTGTGTAAATGGTTTGGTAACTCGCAAAGTTAACAGGAATTGGCGGCGTGCAATGCGTCGCTGACAGCATGTCGCCACTCGAAATCGTTCAGCCATGCACAGAATAAATTTGATGTTTTCAGCGGGCCCAAATCATAGCCAAGTGCATCGATAAGCATTACATTGCTTCGAACCTCTTCGGGAGCGAGGAACATTCGATCCGACCGGCTGTGTATGAACCAGCCCCAACCGATGGAGACTGCCGGACTGGTATCACTCTTCCATTCCGAGAAGCCGGCGGACCGTGCGGGTACGGTTTGTCGCCGCAATTCTTCCAGCAACCCATAGTCTGTCTCGGAAAACAAATGAAGAAACGACAGGGACGTAAGGTTCGCCAGAGATAGCCTGATATAGCCGTCGGGCGACACCGCCGGCGCCCTTGTTTGTGTATCGGTTTGCACGTCAAGAATCGTGTGAGCTGCGAATCGGTGGGATTGTAGGTGGCTCCCACGATCACGGCGACTGTCAGAGTTGACAATGTGCAAGGAGAAAATATCGATGGAAATCTGGCGCGAAGACCAGCTGAATGCGCTGCTCACTCTAGAGTCGGAAACGGATCTTTTCACGCAGGTTGCCCGGATCGCCGGCGACATGGGATTCGAATACTGCGCGTATGGGATACGCATGCCGGTGCCGATCTCGCGGCCGGTAGTGGCGATGTATAACAACTATCCACGCGCATGGCAGGAGTGCTATGACACGCGCGGCTATCTGCAGGTCGACCCGACGGTGCGGCATGCATTGAGATCGACGTTACCCGTTGTCTGGTCGCACAGCCTGTTCGAGTCGGCGCCGGAATTCTGGGAGGAGGCGCGCGGCCATGGATTACAGTTCGGCTGGGCGCAATCGTCGCGCGACGCCTGGGGCTGCATCGGTCTGTTGACGCTGGCGCGCAGCGCAGGGCGACTGACCAATGCCGAGTTGCAGGCCAACGGGGCCAGGATGGCGTGGCTTACCCAGTTTGCGCATGCGGGGATGTCGCGCTTGTTGCTGCCGAAGCTGGTTCCGGAGTCACGGGTCGCGATGACCGCACGCGAAAGGGAGGTATTGCGCTGGACTGCCGAAGGAAAAACCGCGTATGAAATCTCGCAAATCCTGACAGTGTCCGAACGCACGGTGAACTTTCATATCAACAATGTCGTGGCCAAGCTGGGCGCATCGAACAAGACTCAGGCGGCGGTAAAGGCGGCTGCGCTGGGGATGCTGTTCTGAATCCGTATGGGATGAATTGATGCGGATCAAGTTGGGCGCAGTCCCCATTTGCTACATTCGTTAGCAACAGCGTCCGCTGCGGGGGTCTTTTTACGCGGTCGTATCGATCCGATATCACTCTCATAGCACTCCATGAAAATTCTTCTCGCAGTCGACGGTTCTTCCTTTACCACCAAAGCAGTAGAGTACATCGCCGCCCACCTGGACTCGTTCCAGGGTGAGCGGGAATTGCATCTGCTGCACGTCAAGGCGCCCATTCCGGTCGCCCATGCGCGCGCTGTTGCCGGCAGCGAAGCAGTCGAAGATTTTTACAAGGAGGAAGCCTCAGCGGCGCTCGCTCCGGCTGAAACTCTTTTGAAGCAGAAAAACATTCCCTTTCAGTCCGGCTACAAGGTGGGCGAGGTTGCAGAGACGATCAAGGCATATGCCGAACAGCACGGCATCGATATGATCGTGATGGGTTCGCACGGACACAGTGCGCTAAAAAACCTGGTGATCGGATCGGTGACCACCAAGATGCTGGCGACGACATCCGTGCCGGTGCTGATCGTCCGTTAAACCGCCCTCAATTCGCCATCAGGACCGGAACGGTCATCGAGCCGAGCACGGTGCGCGTGACGCCGCCAAGCAGCTTCTCGCGCAGTCGTGCATGACCATAGGCCCCCATCACTATCGAATCGGAGTGCAGGTCAGCCGCCATCGAGAGCAGCGCGTTGCCGACATCAATATCCGCCTCCTGCCGGATCAGGTCTGCCTTGATGCCATGGTGCGCCAGGTAATGCACCACATCCACTCCGAGTTGCGGATCGACTGCATTGAAGACGACCACCTCGACGAGGTCGGCTCGTTTCAGTATCGGAAGCGCATACGCAACTGCACGGGTTGCGGTGAGACTGGCATCCCAGGCAAGCATGACCTTGCTGCCGAAGCGGTTGACCTCGCCTGCATAGGGAACGATCACTAGGGGGCGGCCGGCATGGAGCACGACCTGTTCCGGAAAATCCGGTGTAACGGCCGGAGTGGGTTGCGCAGGATCAGCCTGGCCGACGACTATGAGGTCGCTGCACCGTGCCAGCCGCATGAATTCTTCGCCCTGGTCATCCACCATCAATGTCTCGACTGAGCGCACCTGGAGTTTTTGCACGATACGCGAGAAATCGTCGAGCGCTTCCTGGGCGCCCTCCCGCAGGATATCCATTTCGGCTTGCAGATGCGTCGCCAGCGCCGGGTCGCTGTTGTTGACCAATCCGGCCTGGTAGAGGAAGCTGGCAATGCCGGTTACCGCTACCCCTGTCAGATGAGCGTGCTCATTCAGCGCGACCCTCGCCGCGAGCTTAATGCGTGCGCTGACATTGTCGGTTTTGTCGACGTGGACGAGGATGGCTTTATACGACATGGCGGGTGCTGAGAATCGAACCGGTCAGTTGCAGCGTAGGCAGGATGGTTCAACGGAGTCAATCCTGTACAAGGTCATATTTGATTCAGATCAATCCGACCGGCGCGCGGCCGGTGCGCAAGGTGGATTACATAGCAAAATGATTGTCTTTCCCGCACGCCAGGGCCGATCATGAGCATCAGGAACCTGCAGCACTTGTTCCAACCGAAATCCGTCGCGGTGATCGGGGCTTCAAACAAGCCGCATAGCGTCGGTGCCACCGTGCTGACAAACCTGGTGGTCGGCGGCTTTGGCGGGCCGATCATGCCGGTCAATCCGAAGTACGACAAGCTGGCCGGGTTGGAGGTCTATAAACGGGTAAGCCATCTGCCTTCGGCGCCCGATCTCGCGGTGATCTGTACGCCACCGACCACGATACCCGGCCTCATCGCCGAGCTTGGAGAGCGCGGCACCAAGGCTGCCATAGTGCTGACCGCAGGGCTGACCGCCGTTACCGATCTGCACGGAAAAACCATGAAGGAGGCGATGCTGGTGGCGGCCAGGCCGCATCTGTTGCGCATACTCGGGCCGAACTGCGTAGGGCTGATCGCACCCGGAATAAAGCTCAATGCCAGTTTTGCGCATACCGACGCACTGCCGGGCAGGGTGGCATTCGTGTCGCAGTCGGGCGCAATGGTGACCGGTGTGCTGGATTGGGCCAAGTCGCGTGGGATCGGTTTCTCCAGGTTCATTTCGCTCGGCGACAGTGCTGATGTTGATTTTGGCGACGTCCTCGACTACCTCGCGAGCGACGTCACGACGCATGCCATCATGCTGTATGCGGAAGCGATCACGTCGGCGCGCAAGTTCATGTCGGCAGCACGCGCGGCGGCGCGCAGCAAGCCGACCATCGTTATCAAGGCAGGCAGGGCGCCGGAAGGGGCGAAGGCGGCCTCGTCGCACACCGGGGCGTTGGCCGGATCGGACGACGTGTACGATGCGGCAATCCGGCGCGCCGGCATGTTGCGCGTCTATTCCACCGAGGATCTGTTCGATGCGGTCGAAACATTGGCGCGGGCACGCCCGCTCAGGGGTGAGCGCCTCGCAATCATGACTAACGGCGGCGGCCCCGGCGTCATGGCCACCGACCACCTGATGATGAAGCGCGGGCAATTGTCGAATCTGTCGGAACAGACCTTGTACAAGTTGAACGAAATTCTTCCGGTCAGCTGGTCGCATGGGAATCCGGTGGACATCATCGGCGATGCGCCGCCGGAGCGTTATGTGCAAACGCTGGAGGTGTTGCTGGAGGATCCGGAGGTAGATGCGACCTTGTTCATCCATGCGCCGACGGCGATTGTCCCGAGCGTCGATGTGGCATCCGCGGTGGCGCCGATCGCTAAAAGTGCAGGCCGCAATATACTCTCCTGCTGGCTGGGCGGCGATGCGGTGGCGCAGGCGCGCGCTACCTTTGCGGAAGCGGGCATTCCCACCTACGATACGCCGGAGAAAGGCGTGCGTGGTTTCATGCAGATGGTGCAATACCGGCGCAACCAGGAGCTGTTGATGCAAGTTCCGTCAGCGATCTCCACGCCCTTCGTGGAAGAACGTGACAAGGCTCGCGAAATCGTACGGCATGCGCTGGCCGAAGGCAGGAACATGCTGTCCGAGCCGGAATCGAAAAAAGTGCTGGCCGCCTATGGCATTCCGGTGGTGCAGTCGCGCACCGCGCGGACGGTAGAGGAGGCCGTGCAAGTCGCGCGGGAAATCGGATTCCCGGTCGCGCTCAAGATACTGTCGCCGGATGTGATCCACAAGACCGATGTCGGCGGCGTTGCGCTCGACCTGGAACATCCGCAAGCGGTGCGCTCAGTGGCGACGCGGATGGTGAATCGTGTGCGCCAGCTGCATCCAGATGCGCGGCTGGAAGGCTTTACGGTGCAATCGATGGCACGGCGGCCTGAAGGGCGGGAATTGATCGTCGGCGTGATGACCGATCCGGTATTCGGGCCGGTGATCCTGTTCGGGCAGGGCGGGATCGAGGTCGAAGTGACTGCGGATCACGCGGTCGCGTTGCCGCCATTGAACATGGTACTGGCGCGCGACCTCATTTCGCGCACCCGCGTATCGCGCTTGCTGGAGGGCTTCCGCAATCGACCGCCGGCGGATATCGACGCGATTTTCCGCACGCTGATCCAGGTATCGGACATGATCGTCGATATACCGGAAATCACCGAACTCGATATCAATCCGCTGGTGGCGGATGCGCACGGCGTGATTGCACTCGACGCGCGCATGCGCGTGACACGCGCGTCGGCTTCGGGTATGGACCGGCTGGCGATTCGCCCTTATCCGGTCGAACTCGAGGAATGGATAGACTGGCAGGGTGAGCCGCTGTTGTTGCGGCCGGTCCGGCCGGAAGACGGGCCGCAGCATCTCGAATTTTTCGCCGCGCTGGACCAGGAAGACGTACGCTACCGGATATTCACGCGGATGCGCGAGCTGCAGCCTTCGCAATTGGCGAGACTGACGCAGATCGATTACGACCGCGAGATGGCTTTCATCGCCACCAGGAAGCGTGCGGACGGCAGCTTCGAAACGCTGGGCGTGGCGCGCGCCATATCCGACCCGAACAACACGACCGCCGAGTTCGCGATCATCGTGCGTTCCGACGTGAAGGGTAAGCGCCTCGGGAGCATCCTGATGAAGAAACTGGTCGACTATTGCCGCATGCGCGGCACGCAGGAAATCGTCGGCGAAACCCTGAATTACAACCGCAGTTTGCTGACCCTGGTGAAGAAATTCGGTTTCAACACCTGCATTTCGCCCGAAGGCGATACGACACTGTTGAAGCTCGACCTGCGCGCGGCGTGACGGTTGCTATCGTCCGCGCAGCGCCTGTGCGAGCGCATCGGTCAGGACTGATTGCAGATTGAGGCTCCTGATCAGGTCCAGGCTGTTGGTCGTGGCGTTGATGACCGTCAGGCTCCGGATGTCTTGCTGATTCAATGTGTTCTGGATGACCAACGCCGCCGGTTGGGATGGCATCCCGAACGTGCCCGCGGCGTTGTTGCGGACCAGCGTTGCATTGATGCCCCTCATTTGTTCGGTACTGAGCCGGTCGACGTTGCCGATGTTGAAGCTGGTGGTGGAAACCAGTTTGCCGTTAACGTATCCCTCGCGCAGGATGCCGAACGATACCCTGAGCCCCGCGCCGGTATCGAAACCGCCGCGCATCTCGTCGAGATAGGTGCTGCTTACAGGAGTCCATGCCTTTCCGAGTTCTTCTGCGATGCATGGCGAGCCTGCGGTAAGCGCGATGCAGGCAACCATTCTTCTGGTCCTTCGCATAGTGGTCCCCTTTTAAAAATCGCCCGGGCCCAGCTTCGGGATCGACAGGTGGTCCAGTCCGTCCCGCACGACCCCGTTGGCCATCGGCGAGCGCGGCGCGGCGCGCCAGTCGAGCTCCTGATTGAATTTAGCGAGCTTCTGGTGGTTGTGGATGACGAACAGGAGCTTGCCGACCCAGAGTGATTCAAACCGGTCGCGCGGGATGGCGCGCGTGCCGGATGACGGATCGCCGACCAGCACCCGGCCGTCGCGTATGCCTTTGATGACGACGAAATGACGATAGCCGTTGTCGGCGAGCAGAACGATCGCGGGCAAGCGGGCTGCTTCCAGTTTTTCCAGCGGGAGTTGAAAGCCGTCCGCCTGGAAGCTGCGCGATTGCAGGAACATTTTCATGTCGAGCAGGGAAAAGCCCTCTTGCCGGATTTTTCTCTGGTCGCCGCGGAGATACATTTCCTCGAACACCATTTGTTCGTTGACGGCGTAGCCGTAATGGTAGGTAAGCAGCGTGGCGATCGCGGCAGACCCGCAGCTGAAATCATATTGCTGCCTGATGGTTGCTTTGAACCTGACTTCTTTCAGGCTGGTGACGGCTATCCGATACGCGGCGTTGTTGGAGGCCTGCATGCTGAGTGTGCCGGCATGCGCGATACCCGCAAGGATGACGCCGGGCAGAACGGCGAAGGTTTTCATCGCTTACTTCAGCTGGATGTTGACGATCGTCGCATTCTGGATCAGCACATTGGTCCCTGAATTCTGAATGACGATGGGAAGCCCGCTTGCATTGGTGAAGGCGCCTTCACTGACTGAATTCATTCCGGTAACGATGTTGCGTGCGGTATTTTCGGCAACCGTGCCGTCGGGCCTGAGGGTGTTTTTGACGTCGGCGCCGGCACGGTAGCCATCGAGCGCTGCGATGTCCAGCGCAGCGCCCGCTGCGGCGATGAATTCCCCTGGTCCTCCAGTTGAGTCGGCGACGGCGGGTGAGCTTGCAGTGATGGCCAAAAGGCCCGCCGTGGCATAAAGGGTGAATCGCATGCTGGTTCCTCCTCAATCGCGGATGAAAACGGAGGGCGCCTCCGGAAATGCCGGAGCCGCCCCACATCCGGTCTACCTGCGAAAAAAGCGATGGCTCTTGTTATTTGCCGACGTTCAGGTTGGCCTGAATGTTATTGCTCTGCTGCGCCAGCGACAGAGGACCAGAGCTCTGAACGATCGACATGATACCGGCAGCGGATTGTCCAACGCTGTTCATGGTATTGGACATGTTGAAGGTCCCCGCGTTGGCGGCCAGTTTGCCGCCATTGCCGCCGCTGCCACCACCACCGGCCTGGGAACTTCCGCCGGTGCCCGAGCCGCCGGTGCCGCCACTGCCGCCATTGCCACCATTCCCCGTTTGCGCGTGTCCGCCGGTGCTTGAGCCGCCGTTGCCGCCGTTACCGCCTGAGCCGCTGTCGCCTCCCTTCGCATCGCCACTGGCCGCGTAGCCACCGTAGCCGCCACTGCCGCCGCCACCGCCGCTTCCGGTCTGGGCATGTCCTCCGGTTCCCGTACCGCCGCTGCCGCCGTTACCGCCGGCTCCGCGCGATCCACCATTGCCGCCAACCTGGGTACCACCGGAAGCCTTGGTTTTTGCTGTGCCGCTTTGCGTTGCAGCGCCACCGGTTGCGGAACCGCCGCCGCCGCCGCTTCCGCCGTTGGCAGCGGCTGCTCCGCCTGCTCCGCCCCAGCCGCTGCCGTCGCCGGCTTTACTCGTGGTGGTGCCACTGTTCTGGCCGCTGCTGGCCGATGTCGTTCCGTTGCTTCCGCCGCCGGCGTCGGAATTTGCTGCGGCAAACGGGTTGTTCCCGCCGGTGGAAGCGCTGCCGGATGACCCGCCGCTACTATTTGACGTTTGGGTGCTGTTTTTATTGTTGATCGGGACGGCGGTGCTCGATCCGCCCGGGGCGCTGGCGGTTGAAGCATTGCCGCTGGCCGTGCTCGGTGCGCTTGCGGTCGATGCGCCACCGGTAGCAGTCTCGTAGGCCGTTGCTGCACCGCTGACCTGCGATTCGGCTGCAGTGGCAGCACCGCCGGTGCCGGTTCCCGTTCCACCGGCGCCGCCGAGCGCGCCGGCGATGCCGCCAGCGCCGCCCCCGCCGCCGCCGCCGTTGGTTGACGAAGCGCTACCGTTGCTTGCCGCACCGGCTGTGGCGGGTCCGCCCGTCGCGGTTCCGCCGGCTGCGTTGGTGTTCGTGGAGCCGCCAGTGCCGCCGGCAGCGCCAGTGCCAAAGCCGCCGATTGCCAGACCGCTTTCGCCCCCGTAGCCGCCGGCTGCGCCAGCGCCACCCGCGGCCGTACCGCTTGCCGCCGGGCCGCCCGCGCCACTGGCACCGCCCGCGCCGCCAGCCGCTGCCGCACCCTTACCGCCTCCTGCGGCACCACTGGCGCCACCGGCTGCTCCCGCGCCGCCCGCAGCCCCTGTGCCGAATCCGCCGACCGAGGTTCCCCCATAGCCGCCCGCGGCACCGTTTGCGCTGCCAGTGTTGACTGCGTTATTGCCTATGCCGGCCAGCGTGTTACCCGAGACCGTTGCGGTCAGCTTGCTGGTAGCAGTGGCGGTAGACGTGTTGAACGCGCTGGTGATCGCGGAAGAGTTTGAAGAATCTCTTGCGGCAGCTGCGGCAAGGGCGTCAGCCTGGACGGCTATATTGGCCGCATTCTCGTCTCCCGCAAACGCCGGCGCACCGAACCCGAACGCGAGCCCGATGGCTGATGCCATCAGCGTCCTGTTCATTGAAGTCCTGTTCATGATAATTCCCTTAACAAAGAAGTTGATCGAGATTTCTTCAAGGCTTGGCATGACTCGCCAATCCTCCTCACGTTCTGCAAGCGCGGTGCCAGCGCAGTGAGGTACTTGACGTATGGATTGGGCACGAACGAATGCGAGAATTAAAAGTGATGAAGGCGCCGGCGAAGTGCGGCTGGAATAAGAGTTATGCCAGGTCTGATGAAGCAAAAGACGGTTAAGCAACGGGTGCACGACATGTCATGCTTCGTGTGTGAGACCGTACTGCATTTTCTAAACGCGTTATCGACATCGCAGCCACCTGTTTTGTCTGAAGATGATCAGATGCTGTACACATGTTCCTGCTTTTTTAATCGTGGCGGCCGCGATGCATCGAAACGGTTGATTGCATAATTGAGGATCGCATCGCGCACACAGTTTCCGCATAGTCTTTCATCTCGATGGATTTGAAATGGACGCGGTCGTCCTGACCCGGCGCACATAGTAAAAAATTCGCGGCTCACGTAAAAATGACTTGTGCATCAAGCCGAAGGTACTCACAGCTGACGAAGAGTGCCCCATGCATGAGTAGTCCTCCGCACTTACTGTTTCATAGTATGAGCAGCGCACACTGTTGCTGCCGATTGCAGCACGGCGATATAAGGCTGCGCGCTGGCGCCATTGCGCGCGCTCAAAGCGATCGGCGTATGCATGGACAACACTGCATGATTGCGACGATCACAGGGAGCGCCATGGGCAGACATATCGGTGCGGCGTGCTGCGCCATCTTCCTCAGCCATGGATATTCATACGCGCGGGTGTCGGAATTTTCTGATGCGGTCGCGCTGAGACCCGAGGCGACAGAACTCTGGCGGGCTCCACGCAGCGGCGCAGGACGTCCGTCCGAAACTGCCCGGCGGCCTTTGAAGTTGGCGCAAGCCGGACAGCAACAAATGGCTCCGGTCGGACGCGCGCCGGAGGATGACGGCCGTCCGCCCGAAGTCGCGCCGATATTTGAACAACCCGGCGTGCTGACTCCGCGCGGCACCTTTGTTTTCGAACCTTCGTTGCAGTTCGGGTATTCGTCCAGCAACCGGGTTGCCATCGTCGGTTACACCATCATCCCGGCGCTGTTGATCGGCTTGCTGGATGTGCGCGAAGTCAAACGCAATGTCACCACGGCGGCGCTGACCGGAAGGCTGGGCATCACCAATCGATTTGAGCTGGAGGCGCGGCTGCCCTATGTGTACCGCTCCGATTCGACGGTGAGCCGTGAAGTGTTGACCGGCACCGCGGCCGACAAAGTATTCGAGGCCAGCGGCAAGGCGATCGGCGACGTTGAACTGGCGGCGCGCTATCAGCTCAACCAGGGTGGCACGGACAGCGCGTACTACATAGGTACCTTGCGCTTCAAGTCCCGCACAGGAAAAGATCCGTTCGAAGTGGTTACCGATTGCGTCACGCGCTGCGTCGGCAATACCACCGGCACCGGCCTGCCGCTGGAATTGCCGACCGGCTCGGGGTTCTATTCACTGCAGCCCGGACTGACCTGGATCTTTCCTTCCGATCCGGCGGTATTTTTCGGCAGCATGAGTTATCTGCACAACATCAAGCGCAAGAACGTCAGTCGCAGGGTCTCGTCGGGGGATAACGAGTTGCTCGGCACGGTCGAGCCCGGCCACGTAGTCGGATTCAATTTCGGCATGGGGCTCGCGCTGAACGAAAAGGCTTCGTTCAGTGTCGGCTACGACCACAACTCGGTGGGGCGTACCAAGCAGGGCGGGAAGACCGTACCGGGGTCGGTCAGGACCCAGCTGGGCACACTGCTGCTTGGCTACTCGTATCGATTGACGGACAAGACGTCGTTAAGTGTTTCGGTCGGCGCCGGGCTGACGCGGGATACGCCGGATGTGACGCTTGGGGTGAAGCTGCCGATGACGTTTTAGGGGCCCGCATAAAAATCTGCACGCAGGCGACAACCCACCCGTCCCTCTGGTAGAGTGCCGCCATGAGCAAACAAACCTTGGACCGCATCCTCCAATCGCAAGGCTTCGGCAGCCGCAAATATTGCCGTCAATTGATCACCGACGGCGAAGTGACCGTTGCCGGCGAGACCGTGACCGATTACCGCGCCGGCTTCGATACAGCCGGCCTCGAGTTCACCGTTTTTGGCGAGCCGTGGACTTACCGGGAGCATGTTTACATCGCGCTGAACAAGCCAGCGGATTTCGAATGTTCGCGCAAGCCGAGTCATCATCCCGGCGTGCTGACGCTATTGCCGGAGCAATTCTCCTGGCGCGATGTGCAGCCGGTCGGGCGCCTCGATCACGACACGACCGGCCTCTTGCTGATGTCGGATGACGGCGCGTTCATCCACGCACAATCGTCGCCGAAGCGGCATGTGCCAAAACTCTATGTGGCCACCACGCACGATCCGGTGACCGATGCCCTGGTCGAGCAACTGAAGACTGGCGTGAAATTGCACGACGAGCCGGCGCCGTTGGCGGCACAGTCCTGCACCCGTCTCGACACCCATCAGCTTGAGATCGTGCTGGAGCAGGGGAAATACCACCAGGTCAAACGCATGCTCGCCGCTGCCGGAAATCACTGCGTGTCGCTGCGTCGCACGGCGATCGGAAAATTGACGTTGGACGCGCTCGAGCTGGAAGAGGGCGAATGGTGTTACCTGGACGAAGCGCAGCGAATGTTGCTGGCGCCTTAGTCAGTGAATCACAATTCCTTCGTCGTTTTCCAGGATGCTCGTCGGCATCTCGCGGTTGCTACCCGCAGCCGCACCGCCGTCATTGATCGCAATAATCCCTACGTCCACGCTTTTATTGAATAACGCTGTGCCGCGGTCGATAGCCGCATGCAAAGGGACGCCTTGCTCTATCCATTGGTAAACTTTGTGCGACAGCATCTGCCGCACGATCTGCTCGCCCAGTCCGGTGACCGCCACCGCGCCGGCCACACCCGCAAAGAAGCCGCACCCGATGATCGGCGTATCCCCGACACGCCCCAACAATGACGGCGGCGAGCCGCCGGTCGACGTCGCGACCGCAAAATTGCCGTCGCTGTCGAGCGCAATAGCACCGACCGTGTCGCCGCTGTAGCGACTGACCGCATCAACCCATGGGGTCGCGTAGTTCCAGTGACGGGCGAATGGTGCGAGCGCATCCGGATCGGAGGAGGAGATCAATGCCTGCATCAGGTCGTCGTGGCTCGCACTTGCTTCGTCGCTGGGTGCGAAGTCGCCCGCCAGCCCGGCTTGTTGCGCGAAACGCAGCGCACCTTCGCCCGCGAGCAACCAGTGCGGCGTGTCAGAAACGGCGCGCGCAACCAGCACCGGATTCTTGACGCGCTGGATGCAGGCGACTGCGCCGAGCGCGCCTGTGCTATCCATGACTGCCGCATCCATTTCGATCGTGCGGCCATCCAAGCGCAACGCCGCGCCTTTGCCGGCATTGAAGCGGCCGTCGTCTTCCATCGCGGTAACGCTCTCGACCACGGCTTCCAGTGCGTGGCCGTTGTCCATCAACACTACCAGTCCGACACGGGCGGCCGCCTCGCACCCGTCCTGGTAATCCCGGGGTGCGCCAGCGCCGCCGTGCACCGCTATCACCACGCTTTTGCTGCCCATATGGAATCCCTTCAACGATTGGCCACGAATTTGAGCTGCGTCAAATATCACGGAATCGCGTCGAACCCGCGCTTTCGTGAAGCACTCCATGTTGTTCGTGATCATCCGGGCCGGCGTCGGCGCTTGCCATGCGCGAAAGCGACGGCCCTAATGCTTTGAACTATGCGACATGGGCAGGTTCACATTGAAGCGCAGCGCAGGCGAAGATTTCTGGACGCTGGACATCTGCGTGCGGGAGTGGCGCAGTCCATCTTTAAGACAGGAGATAGCATGAAGAAACTCACATTGGCAGTCTTGATTTCCATGACAGGCGTAGCGGGCGCGAGCTTCGCGCAAAGCACGACCAACCCGGCCACCGGCGCCACTTACGGCACCAGCGGCATACCAGGAACATCCGATTCGACAACCAGCGGGGCTTCGGGAACCTCCGGGACGGGTGCGAGTTCCGGCATGACAGG
The DNA here is from genome assembly GCA_028292565.1 of Burkholderia sp. The sequence continues at coordinate 22,759 of JAQGMD010000239.1, forward strand.
CAGTGGCGGCACCACAGGCAGCCCTGGCTCCGCAACGTCGGGCGCGAGCGGTACCGCGGGTGCCAGCGGAAGCACTGGCAGTACGGGAACAAGCGATAGCACCAGCTCCGGCGTTCCAGGCGGCTGGAGCACATCCGGCGGCACCGGTGCACCGAGCGCACCGGGCGCGACCGGCGGCATGGGCGCGCCGTCCACGCCTTCGAACCCTACGGGTTCGGGCGCAGGCGCCACCGGCACGACGGGACCCGCGGGCTCAAGCGGTGGCCCCGGCCAGACCGGACTTGGAACTGGCGGAACCTCTGGCGCCGGCGGCAGTTCATCGACGACCGGCACCACTGAAAGCACCGCACCGGGGACCATGAGCGCACCCGGCACCGGCAGCAGTCCGGACACCAGCAGGCCAATCGGCACCAGCGGAGATTCAGGACCGTCAGGTAGTTCGGGCAGCGGCTCGGGAACGACAACGACCCCAGGCACGACCGGGCGCTAGAACGAGGCACACCAGCAAAAGCCGCCGGCCTCCAAGTGGGCCGGCGGCTTTTCTTTCGGCACTCCGCCGGAATCGCGCGTTCCACTGAGCGGGATCATGGGGCGCTGCCGGAGGGCATGGTCAAATGCTCTCATTAGCCTGCGCGTTGTGCCGCCGGCAAACCCAATAACGTAGGGAACGTACGGAGAAGATATGCAAGGCGAAATGCAGACACTGGATTGCAAGGTAGGAAACTGGAGGGCGCAAGGCCGCGTACAGGAAGTTGAAACGGGCAAACTGATGGCGGTGATTTCCGTGTCCGACGCGAGCGGGGGGATTGCCGTCGATTCACGACATACGGTGGTGTTTGAGCATATGGAGGGGATGGATACTCTGGAGGAGACTCAGGAGTTGGTGCAGCGGTTGTTGTATGCGAGATATGGGGTTATTTGAATAGGACTCCACGGGCCCGCGCAGTAATCGTAGCGGGATGCAATGCCAGGGGGCTGCCCAAGTGCGCCCGACACGCCGCAGTGCGAGCACTGCGGCGTGTCGGGCAACACGTTCGCGACCTAAGTAGCCGCCGCCTTATTCTTCTGCGTAATCGTCCAATAGTAGATGGTCTTTCCCTGCACCGATTCCACCTTCTCCGGCGGCCACTCCGGCCCCATATCAAAGTCGTGTGA
>JAQGMD010000302.1 GCA_028292565.1 Burkholderia sp.
GGGCTCGTGTGCCGGATAGCGGGAGATGAGCCGCTGCATCTTGCCAATCATACTATGCCTTGTTGCCCCGGCTTGCGACCGAGGACGCCGCCCGTGTTGATCCAGCGCCATGACTTTCCGGCCTGCAGTCGCGTTGAACTTAGGGCGCCGTTCCGATTCCTACTCTTGCTCGTGCTTTCTTTTTAACCGTTTGTTAAAAGGAGCGACGGAAAGATGTTTCCACGCGCGTGCAACAGACGCATTTCACGAAACTTTGAAAGGAGAAATGAAATGGCCATAACTTCACAAGACAAGCCGGGGATGGTGACCGGCCTGTTCTATGATCGAGACAGCGCTGAACGCGCATGGCAATCCGTTACAGATCGCGGCTATGACAAAAATGACGTGAACCTGGTGATGTCGGACGAGACGCGCAGAAAACATTTCATCGATGACCGCAATTCCACGACTGAGCTCGGAACCAAGGCCGCTGAAGGCGCGGGCATCGGCGGCGCCGTCGGCGGAACGATCGGCGCAGTTCTTGCAGCCATTGCCGCGGCGGGCACGACGATCGCATTGCCGGGCTTGGGCCTCGTGATCGCCGGCCCGTTGGCAGCTGCGGCCGCCGGCGCGGGTGCAGGTGGCGCGGCCGGCGGATTGCTCGGTGCATTGATCGGCTGGGGCATTCCGGAAGAGCGCGTCAAACGCTACGAGAGCGGCCTGAAGGAAGGCGGCATCCTGATGGGCGTGAGACCTCGTTCGGAGGATGATGCAACGCACTTCGAACAGCATTGGCGCAAGAGCAACGGCCAGCAGGTTTTCCGCTAACCTGCCTTAGGCGATCCCGTAACAGGCGGGATCGCCTCGCCGCGAAGTTACAGCAGTTACAGCAGCGTGCCCAACATCCGCCGCGCACTTTCCAGTTCCGGCAGCAAAGTCCGAATCACACTCTCAAGCGAGTGGCGCGACGTCGCTGCGACCATGCTCATCGATGCCACGGTTCGCCCCGCCGTGTCGCGGATCGGTACGGCGATCGAGCGTACGCCGAGTTCAAGTTCTTCGTTGCTTACCGCATATCCCTGGCTGCGTACTTCGTCCAGCAACGCCAGCAATTCCGGGATCTCGGTACGCGTATGCGGCGTGAGCCGGTGACGCGCCATGCGCTTGAGCAGCTGCTCCGCCTGTTCTTGCGGCAGCGCCGCCAACAGCACGCGGCCGGTCGCGGCACAGTGCGCGGGCAGCCTTGAGCCGAGTCCGAGTCCGCTGGACAGGCTACGCCGCGTGACCGCACGTGCGAGAAACACCGACTCGGTTCCATCCAGCACCGCCAGTGAACTCGACTCATGCGTGCGCTCGCTGATCGCTTCAAGTATCGGTTGAACCAGTTTTGCCAGCGACGTCGAAGTCAGGTATGCATGTCCGAGTCGCAACACCCGCGGTGCTAGCCGAAAATACTTGCCGTCCGATTCGACATATCCGAGCCGCTGCAGCGTAAGCAGCGAACGTCGCGCAGAAGCCCGCGAGTGCCCGGTGATTTCGGCCGCCTCCGACAGGGTCAGCGAGCCGTTGCGTATGCCAAATGCTTCAATGATAGCCAGGCCCTTCTCCAGGCCGGCAACATATTCCTTGTCTTCGCTGGTTCTTGTCTCACCCGCTCCGCTCATAGTGTTCCGCTCCGAATGGTTCGATATGCGAACATTTTATCCGAATTCTTGACGGAAGCATGGGTGGGCACTAACGTTCACGCTTCGACCAATGTTCAATGGTTGCGCCTTGTTCAGTGAGTCGATGAGCTTGTCCCCAGCCCCTCCCTGAATGGAGGCCCCACAAAAAAATGAGGAGTTCCGATGAGACACCGTATTCTTTCTTCGATGATGTTAGCCGGCCTGCTGACCGGCGTGCACGCTGTAACCCTGGCCCAGGGCGCCGCCGGTTTTCCGAACAAGCCGGTCACGATCATTGTGCCGTTCCCTGCGGGCGGCACTGCGGATGTGCTGCCGCGCATTATCGGCCAGAAGCTGAGCGAAAAGTGGGGCCAACCGGTGCTCGTTGAAAACCGCTCCGGCGCGGGTGGCAATATCGGTGCACAGGCAGTCGCCAGAGCGGCCCCGGATGGTTATACGCTGCTGGCGACACCGCCGGCTCCGCTTTCGATTAATCAGAATCTCTACAAGAACCTCGGGTACGAAGCAGAACGCTTCGTACCGATCACCGTGCTCGCGGCAGTACCGAATGTGCTCGCGGTCAGGGGCAATTTGCCGGCATCCTCCACCAAGGACTTCATCGCCCTTGCGAAAAAGGAAGGCGGCAATCTGACCGTGGCGACGCAGGGCAACGGCACGACATCGCACCTGACCGCCACCATGTTCTCCACCCAGGCGGATGTGAAGTTCACCTTTGTCCCGTACAAGGGCACGGCGCCGGCGCTCGGCGACCTGATGGGTGGAAACGTCGATGTGTTCTTCGACAACATCAGCTCCAGCTACCGCCACCATGAAGCCGGCAGGATCAAGATCCTGGCGGTTGCCAGCGCCAAGCGCAGCCCGTTGCTGCCGAAGGTGCCGACTATCGGCGAAAGCGGCCTGCCGCAATTTGACTCTTCCACATGGTTCGCCGTCGTCGCACCAGCGGGCACACCGGCGGACATCGCGCAGAAACTCAACAAGGACATCGTCGACGTCCTGAAGATGAAGGACGTCCAGCAGAAGTTCCTCGACCAGGGCGCCGAAGTCGTCGGCAATTCGCCGAAGGAAATGACGGAGTTCGTCGCGAACGAACGCGCGCGCTGGAAGACGGTGATCGACAAAGCCGGCGTCACGATGAACTAAGGTCTCCAGCCTTAATGATATGGGGCGTGGCTCTTGGCGCGCGCCCTCACCCCCTCCCCCAGTAATAAGATGGAACAAATCATGGAAGTGAAACTCAACGACATGCGCGACACGCAGCGCACATGGGAACCGGGCCTGACCCGCGTGCCCTACTGGCTCTATAGCGACGAACCGGTCTATCGCGCCGAACAGCAGCGCGTTTTCCACGGACCGACCTGGAACTATCTGTGCCTGGAAGCGGAGATCCCCGGGAACGGCGACTTCCGTACGACGTTCGTCGGTGAAACGCCGGTCATCGTGGTGCGCGATGAAGAAGGTGAAATCCAGTCATTCGAAAATCGCTGTGCTCACCGCGGCGCGCTGATTGCGCTGAAAGACGGCGGCAAGGCGCAGGACTTCACTTGCGTGTATCACGCATGGCGCTACGACCTGCAGGGCAACCTGAAAGGTGTCGCGTTCGAACAGGGCGTGAACGGCAAGGGCGGCATGCCGCCCGACTTCTGCAAGGAAGAGCACGGCCCGCGCAAGCTGCGCACTGCTATCGTCGCCGGTCTCGTGTTCGGCAGCTTCCATGACGACGTGCCATCGATCGAGGAATACCTCGGTGATACCGTGCTGGAAAAAATCGAGCGCGTGCTGTCGAAAGACGTAGAGGTCATCGGCCGTTTCAAGCAGACCATCCCGAACAACTGGAAGCTGTACATGGAGAACGTCAAGGACTCCTATCACGCCAGCTTGTTGCACGTGTTCTTCACCACTTTCAAGATCAACCGCCTGACGCAAAAAGGCGGCGTGATCATCAGCGAAAACGGCGCGCACCATGTGAGCTGGTCGAAGGTCGATCACAAGCCGCAGGTAGATGTTGACTACAGCGCGGAAAAACTGCGTTCGGACAAGGACGACTATCAACTGGCCGACCCGACCATGCTGGACGGAATCGACGAGTTTGGTGATGGCGTGACGCTGCAGATCCTGTCGGTCTTCCCCGGCTTTGTGCTCGCACAGATCCAGAACTCCATCGCAATCCGCCAGATCCTGCCGACCGGCCTTGACAAGACCGTGCTCAACTGGACTTACCTCGGCTTCAAGGACGACACCCCGGAACTGCGCCGCATGCGCCTGAGGCAATCGAATCTGACCGGTGCCGCCGGCTTCGTGTCGATGGAAGACGGCGCCGTTGGCGGCTTCGTGCAGCGTGGCATTGCCGGCGCCGAAGACAAAGAGGCGATCCTGGAAATGGGCGGTTCGAGCATTGAGACCCAGGAAAATCGCACTACCGAAGCATCGGTGCGCGGTTTCTGGAACGCTTATCGCGGATACATGGAGATTTAAGAAGATGAGCGGATTTACACACGAGCGGCTGACTGCCCTGAACGCAGCATATGCCCGCTGCATCGACAACGATAAACTCGAACAGTGGCCTGACTTCTTCACGGAGAAATGCCTGTACATCATCACGACCGCCGACAACCATGCCGCCGGCATGCAGGCAGGCATCATCTACGCCGACTCGCGAGCCATGCTGGCAGACCGCGTGCTGGCGATGCGCGATGCCAACGTGTACGAAGAACAGCGTTACCGTCATATCATCGGCGCATCGCTGGTGATCGAGGAAAACGGCGACACGGCCACGGTGGAGAGTCCTTACCTGGTTGTGCGCACCATGCGTGACGGCAGCATGCAAGTGTTTGCCGCCGGACGTTATGTCGATCGCATCGCGAAGACCGCTGACGGCACGCTGAAGTTTGCGGAGCGCGTGGCGATCAACGACAGCAACGACATCGACACTTTGCTGGTCATACCGCTATGACCCAACAGCAAGCAAAGCGTATCGCCATAGCGATCGGCGAACCGAACGGCATCGGCCCGGAAATCGCGGTGAAGGCCGCGGTGGAAATGCATCAGAAAGGCGTCGAGCTGGTATTGGTCGGTGACGCCTTCGTGATCCAGCACTATGCGCAGCGGCATGCACCGCAGATGCCGCTGGTACCGTTCAAGGGTTCGTTCGGTGTGGCCGGTTTGCCCTTTGTCGATGTGCCGTCGCTTCCTCGCGATGCTTTCCGTCCCGGCGAGATCCTCGCCGAGGCCGGCAAGGCGATAGTCGAGTATGTAAGGGTCGCCGTCGAATTGGCCGAGCAAGGAACCGTCGATGCGGTGATCGGCTGTCCGCATTCGGAAACCGCCATCCATCGCGCCGGCATCGAATTCTCCGGTTATCCCGGACTGATCGCGAAGTTGACCGGAACACCGGAAGAACAGGTATTCCTGCTGCTGGTGTCGCCGGAACTGCGGATCGGCCATGTGACGCTGCACGAGCGCATCCACAACGCGCTCGGACGCATTACCACCGACCTGGTGGTCGATGCGGCCAAGGCCGTTATCGAAGCAACCCGTTCGCTCGGCATAGCCCAACCTCGCCTCGGCGTGTTCGGCATAAATCCTCACGCCGGCGAGGATGGCTTGTTCGGCGACGACGATCAGGCCATCAATGTGCCGGCGGTGGCGCGGCTGCGCGAAATGGGCTACAGCGTCGACGGGCCGACCGGCGCAGACATCATGCTGTCGCAGCGTAAGCATGATGTCTATCTCGCGATGTACCACGACCAGGGCCATATCCCGATCAAATTGCTGAGCCCGCTGACGGCCAGCGCGTTGTCGGTCGGTTCAGGGATTGTGTTCAGCAGTGTCGGCCACGGCTGCGCTTATGACATCGCCGACAAAGGCGTCGCCGATCCCAAGGCGACGATACGCACCGTGCGCATGCTTGCTGCAATTGAGTAAAGACACGAGACTATGGTTCACAAGATCCGAATCAAAGATCACGACATCGCATTCTCCTGCGAGCAGGACTATGCGGTGCTGGACGGCGCATTGGCGGCCGGTTACGAAATCCCCTACTCCTGCCGCAGCGGCGTTTGCGGCAGTTGCCGCGGGCAGATCGTGTCGGGCCAGGTCAGCGGCGGTACCGGCGGCGGACTCACCGAAGAAGAACACCGTGACGGGCATGTACTGTTGTGCCAGGCCAAACCGTGTTCCGACCTGACGGTCGCGGTCCGGGAAATCAAGAAGATCGACAAGAGCGCCATCAAGACCGTGAATACCAAGGTGTACCGCATGACGCGCGCGGCGCACGATGTCACGATTTTGCAGCTGCGTTTCCCCGCCGGCACCAAGGTGAAATTCAAGGCCGGGCAGTACCTGAGCATCAAACTGGAAGACGGCAGCTTCCGCCACTTCTCGATGGCCAATCCGCCGCATCAGAACGACGGCGTCGAACTGCACATCCGCCATGTGCCCGACGGCCGGTTTTCGCAATACGTCGCAGACGGCTTGAAAGTCGGCGACACGCTCGAGGTGACGATACCGTTGGGTGACTTCTATCTGCGCGAAGATACCGACAAGCCGATCGTGTTGCTGGCCAGCGGCACCGGCTTTGCCCCGATCAAATCCCTGGTGGAAGACGCGATCAAGCGCAAACTGACTCGCAGCATGGTGCTGTACTGGGGCGCGCGCCGCGAGGAAGACATCTACAAGATGGATCTGCCGCAAAAGTGGGCGGCGCAGCTTCCCTGGTTCAGCTTCGTACCGGTGCTCTCCGACGCCGGTCCGGCCGACGGATGGGAAGGACGCACCGGCTTCGTGCATCAGGCTGTGATGGACGATATTACCGACCTGGAAAATTACGAGGTCTATGCGTGCGGCGCACCGCCCATGATCAACGCGGCACGGCAGGGGTTTGTGAACGAGCGTGGTTTGAATCGTGACGGGTTCTATTGCGATGCGTTCGTACCTTCCGCGGCCCCCGGGCCGGATTCGGCGCCTGTGCAACAAGCTGCAGCCTGACCGGACGGTCCACAAAAAGAAAACGCCGTGCGCGAGATTCGCGCACGGCGTTTTTTTATTCCCGAAGCTTCTGGTGGTCCGTCACTGTTGGCTATTTCGGTTGAACCCCAAAACTGTCATCCCAACGCAGACGGGGATGACATGCCGGGTGTAAACCGGAATATGACAGCCTGCTAGTCGCGTTTGAAAAACTTCAGCAGATTCGCGCAACGCTGTCCCAGCGTCAGGTTGATCTTGGCAAACTGCTGCTCGAGAAACTGGGCGGAAGCGCTCGTGGCAAGTTCACCGGACATTTTATCGGCCTTCTGCAGGCGGATCAAAGCCGGGTTCGCCCTTACCTCGGCGGCCTGCTTGACGGCGCTTTCGATGTAACGGGACAGCAAGGTCATGTTGACCGGCATCCTGACAAACCGGAAGATCTTGGCCTGGTTGATCAGCTCGATCAGGCGGACCGAATCCGTCGTATCGCAAACGGCGATGACGAAGATGTAAGGATGTTCGCGCTTCAACATCTGGATGAACGTCCGGTCGGTATCGCTTTGCACATCAAACGAGCAAATGATGATGTTGATCGGCGTGCTTGCAAGGATCTTGAACACGTCGAGCACATTGCTCGCATGCGCCACTGACACGGTATCGTTCATCACGGTCTTCACCTGTGTCACCAGGGTCGGCTTGGCGCTGACGACCAGCACCGTCTCCTTTTCGCCGCTATTTTGCGGCACTTGCCCTATCGCCGGATATCCGCTGTGCTGCACCGGGATAGGAATCACGTCGGCGGACTGAGTGGACGCGTCGTTTGCCGGCTCACGTAAAACAGGGCTGGCTTTCGCCAATGACGTCGCCAGTTCGATCGCCTCATCGACCACCTTCTTGATCTGCGTATTGTCCCAGGGCTTTTGCAGGAACCGGTGGACTTCCACGTCGTTGATCGCGCCGACGATCGCCTCGGGGTCCGAATAGCCGGTCAGCAAAATGCGGATGGTGTTCGGCGCCAGTTCATGCGCGCGTCGCAGCACTTCGATTCCGGTGATCTTCGGCATTCTCTGGTCCGAGACGATGACGTCAAAGCTTCCGCTTTTCAGGAACTCGATCGCTTCGAAGCCATCGGTGGTGATTGTCACGTCATAGTTGGTTCGAAACACGACCCGCAGCGAATTCAGGATAGACGGCTCATCGTCAACGAAAAGCAGCCTCGGCTTCGCTGTGGTCCGGTAAGTGCTGGGCGGGTTCGGTTGTGCACACATGATATCTATCTCTTCTGTGATTTCTAGTGGATCGTCTTTAGCTGGCTCTTTGGCGCGTATGGTTTTCCCTGCCGCAGGTGATGCGTGTGGGTACTCCTGACGACATCCTTACGCTATCTTAGGTATCCGTTTTCAATACTCAAAAAACGCTCATTTCTTAATGCATTGATAATTGCCGTCGCGCAATTGCTGAAATATTCGCAACCGGTGATGTCAGGGCGGCAAAACAATTGCCACGGCCGCAATAAATGATGCGAACAGGAAGCGACGTTGCCATGAAAAAAAGCCCCGCGCGAATAATCGCGCGGGGCTTTTCAGTTTGTCCGGGGTGGGAGGCTGGCCGGTTAGGCACCGCGCAGGAATAATTTGGGCAATTTGGCGGCCGTCGCGGGATGCAGTGCAAGGCGTGAGGAGGAG
>JAQGMD010000307.1 GCA_028292565.1 Burkholderia sp.
ACATGCCAAAACAGACACCGGAGATTGAACCGAGACGCTCATCCCCCGAAATACCGGCCAATCCGAAACCTGAGCCGGAGATCCAGGTTCCGCAACAGCCGGTGCCGGAGATTCCCCAATTGCCGCCGGACTCTGCGACTCCGGCCGTACCGGAGCAGCCGGAAATCATCCCGGATCCGTCGCCTCCGGAGATGCCGCCGGATCGATGACTTCCGGTTTTTCGCAGGAATCCCGGTCGGTAACACTTTAGTAACAGATATTGCAATTCAGAAATACCGTGCCGCGGTCGCGCGGAGTACTCTTCACATTTCACGGTTCAACCAATGCGCCGGTCGTGCGCATGCATCGACGACCAATGCGTATGCCTTGAACGACGGGGTTTCTTGCTGATGAACACTGACATGAAATTATTGAAGCGCGAAGAAATCCTCACGCTGGCGCAGGAAGCCAAGCTGATGTTGGTCGACGGAGATGCCTGCTATCTGAATGACATGGCAACCGATAAAGAACTGATCTCACTGGTTCGCCTGATCGAGTCGGCGCTGAAGCAGCATAACTAGCGCTTGAATTCGTTCCGCGTCGGCACGGGGTGCAGCACGAGGTGCGCACGCTACGACTAACCAATTTGAGTTATGACCGTCCTGGCTAGCGGAACCGCCTACCCCTGCCGCGACACTCATGCGAGGCACCGACGCGATCGGACACTACACTTTCAGGAGCGGCAAATGGAACAGGGGCGCAAGGAATGGTTACGCGCAGTAGCGTACATAGCACTGGTCATTTCAACATTGACAGCGACCTTCATGGTCACAAAAATGTGACGCGCTCTACGCGGTGACCGGCATCTCTTGCGGCCTGCAATCCGGCAAGAACTTCTGCACGATGGTGATCAGTTTTTCGGGGTCGATCGGCTTGCTGATGAAAGCGTTACAGCCGGCCAGCGCCCCCCGGATCCGATCCAACGGTTTCGGATTCGTCGTCAGGATGATGGCCGCGATACGCCTCCGGTCGTTCGACTGCTTGGCCAGTTTACATAAGGCGAATCCATCCGTATCCGGCAATTCCGTCTCCGCAATGATGCAGTTATAGCGATGCTCCATCATCAGGCTGATGGCTTTTGCGCCGGTTGACACATGATCAACCTGATAACCGGCGTCGGTCAGCTGCTTGGTGATGAACCGCCAGCCGATGGGGTTGGGGTTGACAACCAGCACCGCGGGCTTCGTTTTGAATTTCTTCTTGCGCGTCTTATAGATATCGGCGGCGGCGTCGAAAGATTCGGTTGAATAACCGGGTTTCGACGATTCCTCCGCCGTCTTTTCGTACAGCGTGTCGCAATACGGCTGCAGCGCCCGATCAAGGGTCTGCATCAGGTCGGTCCAACGCAACGGGCGTGGCAATTGCGCGACCACCGGGAATTTTCTGGTGATGTTGCCACCCACCGTGATCACCGGTGGGCCGCTCGGATAGCGCAGCTCCCGTTCACAGCACATGCGGCCGGCTTCGTTTTCAATATCGAGAAGAATGCAGTCGGGATTGCGCTGTTCGTCCGGTTGCCACGGCTGGAAGGTGTTGGTCGCCTTGAAGAACGCGCTGAAAAGCGTCCGTTCTCGTTCGGTGAAACCAACGATTTCTATATGCAGCTTAGGTTTGGCAATGGTGTTCATAATGGTCCGCACACTAACGTTAATCGGGCCGACCGGGGAACCGCCACCCTGCGCAGGCATCTTCGCAGATGCGCGCATGGCGGCGTTATGAATTCCAGAAACGTAGTCTCCCGGAGCTTTGTTGCTCAGATGACAAGCGATGTTGACGCATTGTTGCTCTGTAGCAAAAGTTACCAGATGTAAATCGCGCGGGCTATACCATGTTTATGGGATACGGACGTTTACTTTGAGCCCAGCCGCCAGAGCGACGTCACCTCAGCCTTGCGCGCCGCGTGCAGCGGATCGGCGTCGTCGGTGGCTTTCGGATGCTTCGGCTTGATATCCGTGCGGCCCATCACCTTCAATCCTGCGACATCAATTGCGGCGAGCAGTTCGGCGCGCGATCGCAGTCCGAGGTGCTCAGCGAAGTCGGACAGGATCAGCCAGCCTTCGCCGCCAGGTGCGAGGTGCGCCGCGAGGCCATTGAGGAATCCGAGCAGCATGCGGCTGTCGGGGTCGTACACCGCGTGCTCGATCGGCGAACTCGGCCGTGCCGGGACCCAGGGAGGATTGCAGATCACCAGCGGCGCGCGGCCCTCGGGGAATAGGTCGGCTTGTATCACCTCGACCTGCTTGCCCACCCCGAGTCGCTCGATATTCTCGCGGGCACATGCCAACGCGCGCGGATCCTGGTCGGTGGCGACGATGCGGGCTACACCGCGGCGGGCCAGTACGGCTGAGAGCACGCCGGTACCTGTTCCAATGTCAAAAGCGAGCGTGGTGGAGGGCAGGGGTGCTTCAGCCACCAGGTCCACATACTCGCCACGCACCGGAGAAAATACGCCGTAATGCGGATGGATGCGGCCGGCTGAGGTCCGTTCGCCAAGCGCGGGGATCTCGACTCCCTTTTTGCGCCACTCGTGTGCGCCTACCAGGCCGAGCAACTCGCGCATCGACACCACTGAAGGCTCGTTCCCCGGACCGTAGGCCTCTTCGCACGCTTGTCGCACGTCCGGCGCCCGGCGTAACGGTATGCTGTAGTTGGCCTCGAGCGGTAGCAGCACCATTCCCAGAGTCCGCGCGCGCTGGGATTGGGCCAGGCGATGCAGGTTGAAGGCTTCGGTGGGCGAGGATGCGGGCTCTCGCGGTTTGCGCGGTTTGCGATCGACGCGGCGTGCGAGCGCCTGAACCAATTGGCGCGCCTTGTGGAAATCGCCGCGCCAGAGCAGGGCTGTGCCCTCGCAGGCGAGGCGGTAGGCGCTGTCTGCCGTGGTCCGGTCGTCTGCGATCACAACGCGTTTCGGCGGTGGCGTGCCGGCTTCGGAACGCCAGCGTGCGGAACGCGGCTGGTCGTCTTCAGTCCAGTTGATAACAGGATGGTCGCTCATGACGACGCCTTGGTTGGTTCGGATGTGGTCAGGGGTGCTTCGGCGAGCGGGAAATTCAAACGCATGGGTGATGTCAGAGTAAGTGTGCAAACAGCAAGCAGGTCATGTACCACGTAACCGTCGAGGTCGCAACCGGCAAATGCACGCTAGAATCTCCGTCCCGGTATCAAGCCACATGCAACAGAGAAAGCAACATGAACGCCATCCCCGAAATCAGACCCGGCCAGTCGATTGAATTGCTGAAAGAGCTGCACATCCTGACCCGCGACGGCAAGTTGAACCAGGACAGCAGGCGCAAGCTGAAGCAGGTCTACCATCTCTATCAATTCATCGAGCCGCTGCTGAAGGAAGTCCGGCAAGATCACGCCGACATCCGGCTGGTGGATCATGGAGCGGGCAAATCGTACCTCGGTTTCATTCTTTACGATTTATTTTTTAAGGATCTCGGCGACCAGTCGCGCATCTACGGCATCGAGACGCGCGATGAGCTCGTCAAGAAGTCGGAAGAGCTGGCGCAGAAGCTGAATTTCCCCGGCATGACGTTCCTGAACCTGTCGGTGGCCGAATCGATTGAATCGGACCTGCTGCCGCCCACGGTTGACGTGGTGACCGCGCTTCACGCGTGCAATACCGCGACCGACGACGCGATTCGATTTGCACTTGAGAAACAGGCGAAATTCATGGTGCTGGTGCCGTGCTGCCAGGCGGAAGTGGCTTCGGTGCTGCGCAAGAACAAGGGCAAGGCGATTGCCAAAAATGCGCTTACCGAAATCTGGCGGCACCCGTTGCACACACGCGAGTTCGGCAGCCAGGTGACCAATGTGTTGCGCTGCCTGCAGCTGGAAGCCCATGGCTACCAGGTCAATGTCACGGAACTGGTGGGATGGGAGCACTCGATGAAAAACGAACTCATCATCGCCAGCTACAAGGACCTGCCGCGCCGCCGTCCGAGCGAGCGCTTGCAGGAAGTACTCCAGGAGCTGGGTCTGGAGGAAATGGGCGAGCGTTTCTTTGCCCCCGTAGCACAGTAACGTCCCACGCCTCGAGCGGCATCCTGCCGCTTCCGTTTCTTGCCATCAATTATTTTGCTGGAAACGCCTTCCTGTCTCACCAGGAAGGTGTCTCCGTGCCTGCGATCGACGCTTGACATCCCGCCGGTGAAGCCTATACTACCATCCATACAGATGGTGAATGGATGGCATACGGATGGAAAGGCAAGCAATGAGCGCACAGGCACCC
>JAQGMD010000308.1 GCA_028292565.1 Burkholderia sp.
GCTGTTCAACGCCGGTATCCGTCCTGCGATTAACGCCGGTATTTCGGTGTCGCGCGTCGGTGGCGCTGCCCAGACCAAGGTCATCAAAGGTCTGTCCGGCGGCATCCGTACCGACCTGGCGCAGTACCGTGAGCTGGCTGCGTTCGCGCAGTTCGCATCCGACCTCGACGAAGCAACCCGCAAACAGCTCGACCGCGGTGCACGCGTGATGGAACTGCTGAAGCAGCCGCAATATTCGCCGCTGCCGATTTCGCTGATGGCCGTGTCGTTGTTCGCAGTGAACAAGGGCTATTTCGACAGCATCGACGTCAAGCAAGTGCTGGCATTTGAATCCGGCCTGCACAACTTCATGAAGTCCAGCCACGCCGCCCTGCTCCAGAAGATCGAAGAGACCAAGCAACTCGACAAAGACGGCGAAGCAGCAATGGCCGCCGCGATTGCTGATTTCAAAAAATCATTCTGAGCCGGCCGAGCTAAAGGAGTAATAACTCATGGCTGCAGGTAAAGAGATACGCGGCAAGATCAAGAGCGTAGAGAATACGAAGAAGATCACCAAGGCGATGGAAATGGTCGCCGCATCCAAAATGCGCAAAGCGCAGGACCGGATGCGGTCGGCCCGTCCCTACAGTGACAAGATTCGTAATATCGCCGCTCACTTGTCGCAAGCCAATCCGGAGTACACCCATCCGTTCCTGGTCACACAGGACAGCGCGCAGAAAGTGGGCATCATCGTCGTCACGACCGACAAGGGTCTGTGCGGCGGTATGAACACGAACGTGCTGCGCGCGTTGACCAGCAAACTGCGCGAACTCGAAGGTCAGGGCAAGAAGGTTGAAACAGTCGCAATCGGTAACAAGGGTTTCGGCTTCCTGAACCGTATCGGCGCCAAGGTCGTGTCACATGCAGTCCAGCTCGGCGATACGCCGCATCTGGAAAAGCTGATCGGCCCGGTCAAGGTACTGCTCGATGCATACCAGGAAGGTCAGCTCGACGCGGTCTACATCACGTACACCAAGTTCATCAACACGATGAAGCAGGAGCCGATGATGGTGCAGTTGCTGCCATTGTCGTCCGAGAAAATGACGGCGGATAAAGGGTCCTATGCATGGGACTACATTTATGAGCCCGATGCGCAAACCGTGATCGATGAACTGCTGGTGCGTTATGTTGAAGCGCTGATCTACCAGGCCGTTGCGGAAAACATGGCGTCCGAGCAATCGGCGCGCATGGTGGCGATGAAATCGGCAAGCGACAACGCTGGTAACGTGATCGGTGAGCTGAAACTGATCTACAACAAGACACGCCAGGCTGCGATTACCAAAGAACTGTCCGAGATCGTCGCCGGTGCGGCTGCGGTTTAACAAAAGAATCTAAATTAAATATTGAAGGAACGAATATGGCTGATGGCAAAATCGTTCAGTGTATCGGCGCTGTGGTGGACGTTGAGTTTCCCCGCAACGCGATGCCCAAGATCTACGATGCTTTGAAAATGACAGGCTCCGAGCTGACCCTGGAAGTGCAACAGCAGCTCGGTGACGGCGTCGTCCGTACCATTGCGCTGGGCGCTTCCGAAGGTCTGCGTCGCGGCATGATGATCCAGAATACCGGTGCACCGATCTCCGTACCGGTCGGTACCGCAACTCTCGGCCGCATCATGGACGTGCTCGGCAACCCGATCGACGAGCGTGGTCCGGTATTGACCGAAACGCGTGCTCCGATTCACCGTAAGGCGCCTGCATACGACGAGCTGTCGCCGTCGCAGGACCTGTTGGAAACTGGCATCAAGGTTATTGACCTGGTTTGCCCGTTCGCCAAAGGCGGTAAGGTTGGCCTGTTCGGTGGCGCCGGTGTGGGCAAAACCGTGAACATGATGGAACTGATCAACAACATCGCAAAGGCGCACTCCGGTTTGTCCGTGTTCGCCGGGGTGGGTGAGCGTACCCGTGAGGGCAACGACTTCTATCACGAGATGGCCGATTCCAAGGTTGTGGACCTCGAGAATCTTGCCAACTCCAAAGTGGCCATGGTTTACGGCCAGATGAACGAGCCGCCGGGCAACCGTCTGCGCGTGGCACTGACTGGTCTCACGATTGCGGAGTCGTTCCGTGACGAAGGTCGTGACGTGCTGTTCTTCGTTGATAACATCTACCGTTACACACTGGCCGGTACCGAAGTATCCGCGCTGCTCGGCCGTATGCCTTCCGCGGTGGGTTACCAGCCGACGCTGGCCGAAGAAATGGGCCGCCTGCAAGAGCGTATTACGTCGACCAAGACTGGTTCGATCACCTCGATCCAGGCCGTGTACGTCCCTGCGGATGACTTGACCGACCCGTCTCCTGCAACCACGTTTGCTCACCTGGACTCCACCGTCGTTCTGTCGCGTGACATCGCTTCTCTGGGTATCTACCCTGCAGTTGATCCACTCGACTCGACTTCGCGTCAGCTTGACCCGAACGTCGTCGGCCAGGACCACTACGAGACAGCACGCGCTGTCCAGGGTACGCTGCAGCGCTACAAGGAACTGCGTGACATTATCGCGATTCTGGGCATGGACGAGCTGGCACCGGAAGACAAGCTGGTGGTGGCACGTGCACGTAAGATGCAGCGTTTCCTGTCGCAGCCGTTCCACGTTGCTGAAGTGTTTACCGGCTCGCCGGGTAAATACGTTTCGCTGAAGGACACGATCAAGGGCTTCAAGATGATCGCTTCCGGCGAACTCGATCACCTGCCTGAGCAAGCGTTCTATATGGTTGGCACGATCGACGAAGCAATCGAAAAAGCCAAGAAAATCGGCTAAACCAGCACATCCCAGGTAAATCATTCCCGCCACCGCGGGGATGACGCGCCGGATAGGAAACCACATGGCAAACACTATTCACGTAGACGTCGTCTCCGCCGAAGAAGAAATCTTCTCCGGTGAGGCCGAGTTCGTCGCGTTGCCGGGTGAAGCGGGTGAGCTGGGCATCTATCCCATGCACACCCCGCTGATCACGCGCATCAGACCGGGCGCCGTGCGCGTCAAGGTGCCAGGCAAGGCCGAAGAAGAGTTCGTCTTCGTCGCGGGCGGCATCCTTGAAGTGCAGCCGTACGGAGTCACCGTTCTCGCCGACACTGCGATCCGCGGCCAGGACCTGGACGAAGCGAAAGCGGCTGAAGCGAAAAAGCTGGCTGAAGAAGCTCTGGCCAACAAGGATTCGAAAATCGATTACGCAAAAGCACAGGCCGAACTGGCCGCTGCGATTGCGCAATTGCATGCGATCCATAAGTTGCGTCAAAAGCGGTAACGCAGGTAAGCAGTACAATAAAAGGCAGCTTCGGCTGCCTTTTTTACTTCCTGAAGGGGTTTGCGATGAACCACGAGCCACCATCCATTCCAGCCTTGCTCAGTGCCTGCCGCACGATAGCCGTCGTCGGCCTATCCCAAAATCCGGACCGGCCTAGCTACGAAGTCGCCCGGTACATGCAGGGGTGCGGCTACCGGATCATCCCGGTAAATCCGACGTATGCAGGCACTCGCATTCTGGGCGAGCACTGCTTTTCAACGTTGACGCAAGCGGCCAGGATGGTGTCGGAAGAGGGTGCGAGCATCGACCTGGTGGATTGCTTCCGCCGGCCGGAGCACATCCTGCCCATCGTCGAGGAGGCCATACGCATCGCTGCACGTTGCGTATGGATGCAGCTTGGCATTGTCGATGAGGCGGCTGCGGCCAAGGCGCGTGCGGCCGGATTGGCTGTGGTGATGGACAGGTGCCTGAAGGTCGAGCACTCGCGCTACATGAGCTGAGCACGCATGGCACGGAACATAATTACGCTTCAGGGCTCGACGGTATAACAACGACAGGCCCAGGACCCCATGCGCCGCTTTCTCCCCGAACTGGTCGCCGTCCCATTGCTGCCACTCCTGATCGCACAAGGCAAACGCACCCGCCGCATCACACCGCGCTTGCCGGAGGCCGAAGGCCCACGCAGCGGCATCACTGGCAATAGGGACAGCGCGCCGGCGCTGACCTTGCTTGCCGTCGGCGAATCGCCGGTCGCCGGCGTCGGCGTCACAACCCATGAAGAAGGCATCACTGGCCAGCTCGCGCAAGCCTTGTCCGTGCGCCTGAATCGGCCGGTGGCATGGCGCGCTTGCGGCAAAAATGGCGTCACCGTGCGCGAGGCTCTGCTGCAGGTATTGCCGGAGATTCCCCAACAGCCGGTCGATATTGCGTTCATCGCATTCGGCGTCAATGACACAACCGCGTTCAATTCAGTCGCCCGCTGGCGCGCGGACCTGCGCAAGCTGCTGGCAGAGCTCGAGCTGCGCTGCGCGCCGCGGCTGGTCCTGTTGTCCGGCGTGCCAGCGCTTGCGCACTTTCCGGCGTTACCGCAGCCGCTACGTTGGGTCATGGGACTGAAAGCGCAGGCGCTTGACCGGGCAATCCTCGACCTTGCCCTGCCGCTGCCCCGCACCTGCTACGTCCCGTTATCGCTCGACGCCAGTGATCCGCGGATGATGGCCTCGGACGGTTATCATCCATCAGCACTCGGCTGCACGGCATGGGCACAGTTGCTGGCCGCGGCCTGCGATCAGAACCTGTTGGCCGCACGCTGAATGGCACATCTTTGTAGTCGGCCCGAAAGACGCTACGATATCGCAAGCGCATGTGCTACCGTCACGGCCTGTCCGTCGAGATGCAAATTGAGGGCCTTATGAATTTCCTTGCCAACCGCGACTTCTGGGAACTCGCCAGTTTTGTCATCACCGTATTCGCATTTCCGTTTGCGATTTTCCTGTTCCTCTATGAACAGCGCAAAGAGCGCGACTCGGAAGACGAAGAGGCCTACCAGCTATTGCAGGATGCGTATAACGACTTCCTGAAAATCGTCCTCGACAATCCCGACCTGCAATTGCGCAGCACTACGATGAGCGCCAACACGAGCGACGAGCAGCGTGAACGCATGCTCATCATTTACGAAATGCTGGTCGCGCTGTTCGAGCGCGCGTACATCGTGTCATACGAGCCGGACCTGAAAGGGGTCGCATTGAGGCGCTGGAACTCCTGGGATGACTACATGCGCGAGTGGTGCCGCCGCGAAGATTTCTATTACCTGCTGCCGCAACTGCTCCGCGGCGAAGACCCGGACTTCGCGGCGTACATACGGCGCATCGCAAATGAGGAGCATGGCGTTCAGCTTGTGGGCTAGAGCGGATTGCCACCGGATTCAAGGGTTGCGTGAGGTCAAAGGCTGGTGAGCGCAAGGCGCGCAACGCCGCGATCGCCTGCCTTTGGCCTCACCCGAAGGGCCGCCCGGCTTTATCGGGCGGCGCAGCCCTTGAATCCGGTGGCAATCCGCTCCAAGTAGCGTGCGCCACGCACACCATCACTCCGCAGGATCCTAAAGCCCCAGATGCTGCTCCAGCAACTCCGGCTGCGCATGCAGTTCTCCCGAAGTACCGGCAAACGCCACCTTGCCCTTGACGAGGATGACATTACGGTCAGTAACCTGCGTCACATGCTTCCAGTTCTTGTCGACGATGACGCTGCTGATACCGCTCTCGCGGATCAACCCGCATATACGCCAGATCTCGCGAGCGATCAGCGGCGCCAATCCTTCGGTAGCTTCATCCAGGATCAGCACATCCGGGTTGGTCATGAGTGCGCGGCCGATCGTGAGCATCTGCTGCTCGCCGCCGCTCAATTGCTGTCCACCATGGCCTAGACGCTCCTTCAGGCGCGGGAAAGTTTCGAGTACACGCTCGTAAGTCCATTCACGCTGACCACGCGTGCCGGGACGCGCCGCCATTTTAAGGTTCTCGACCACGCTGAGGTTACCAAAAATACCGCGCCCCTCCGGCACATATGCCACGCCGAGCTTCGCAATCTCATACGGTGCGCGACCCGTCATCGGCCGGCCCATGATGTCAACCGTGCCCGACCGAGGTTTCACCAGCCCCATGATGCTTTTGAGCAGAGTGCTTTTCCCCATGCCGTTGCGGCCCATCAGACCGATGGATTCGCCGCGCGCGACAGAGAAATCGGCCCCTTGCAGGATATGGCTGGCGCCGTAATAAGTGTTCAGGCCTTTGGCCTCGATCAGCATCTCGGCCATGTCAATGCTCCTCACCGAGATATGCTGCCTGCACCCCGGCATCTTCACGTACTTTGGCCGGCACATCGCTGGCAATAACCTGTCCGTTGACCATCACCGTCAGATGGTCGGCCAGTGCGAAAACCGCATCCATATCATGCTCCACAAGCAGGACCGCATGGTCCGTCTTCAGTTTGAGCAGCAACTCGATCATGCGCTCTGCTTCGGCCACGCCCATGCCGGCCAGCGGCTCATCGAGCAGCAGCACTTGCGGCTGGGTGGCCAGCGTCATCGCTATTTCAAGCTGGCGCTGTTCGCCGTGACTGATGGTTCCGGCAATCGCCTGCGAGCGATGTTCGAGACCTGCAAGCGCAATAGCCCGTTCGGCACGCTCGCGGACGCCGCCTGACCGTTCCGCATCCTGCAACCAGCGCAGCGGGTTCCACGGCTGCTGCGGCTGGCGTGATTGGGCGGCAAGCCGCACGTTTTCCCACACGGTAAACGGCAGGAAGATGTTGGTCTTCTGATAGCTGCGCCCGAGGCCTTCGCGCGAGATTTTCTCGGCGGTGAAACCGGTAATGTCCTTGCCACCCAATGTGACCGCGCCCGAGGTCGGCGGCAAATCGCCGGATAACAGGTTGGTCAGCGTCGACTTGCCGGCGCCGTTGGGGCCGATTACCGCATGGATACGACCACGCCACAAATCGACGGACACATTGTTGACCGCCGCCAGTCCGCCAAAATGTTTGGTCAGCTTCGTCGCGCTTAACAGTACTTCATTCATGGCCCGACTCCTTCCTTCGCATCACGCGCGCAGCCGCGCCGAGCAGTCCGCGCGGTGCAAACGTTATGAGCAGCACGATGAATATCCCCATCCACAATTGCCAGTGTTTGCCGGCCCGGAAGGCGCCGATCGCCGGTAAGTCTTTGAACGTGTGAACCAGCCACTCAAATGCAAACGCACCCGCGATCGCACCGGCGAAATTGCCCATGCCGCCGAGGATCACCATCATGATCGCGTGGGCACTCATATGAAAACCGAGCAGCTCGGGATTGATGAAACCGGTGTGCGTCCCCCACAGGTATCCGGCCAGGCCGGCCAGCGCACCCGCCAGCGTGAACGCGGAGAGCTTGTAGGAAAAGGTGCCGTATCCCATCGCACGCATCCGATGCTCATTCACGCGGATGCCAGCCAGCGCCCGCCCGAACGCGCTCCGCAGGAGGCGGCGCAGAAAGAAGTACACGGCCACCACGAACGCCAGCGTGAAGTAATAAAGGACCACATGGTTATTCAGATCCAGCAAGCGCACTCCAAACACACTGGTGTCTGGCCTGAAATTGACGTACAAGCCGTCCGATCCACCCATCGTTTTGCTGTCAAAGAACAGGTAATACATCATTTGCGCAAACGCCAGCGTCACCATGATGAAATAGATGCCGCGCGTTCTCACAACAAAAAAGCCGACCACCAACGCTGCCAGTGCGGACGCCAACACTGCTGCCGGCAAGGTCCACCATAAGCTCACTGCTTCGTTCTGCGGAGTGATATACGCCAGTGCGTAACCCGCCAGTCCGAAGTACGCCGCATGGCCGAGCGACACCATGCCGGTGACTCCCAGCAGCAGGTCCAGGCTCATGGCGAAGATCGCGAGGATCATCATCGTCGTGACCAGCTGGATATAAAACTCGCCGCCGAAAAAAGGGAAGGCCGCCAGCGCGAACAGGCCGGCCAGCAGCACGACCCGCACGCCGCGCGGCAGGACTTCGAGATTTGCTTGAATCTTGCTCATTGCTTGAACAACCCTTCCGGCTTCCACAGCAGCACCGCTGCCATCAACATATAAACCAGCATGCCCGACATCTGGGGCAGCAGCACCTTGCCAAAATTGTCGACCAGGCCGACCAGCAGTGCAGCAATCAATGCACCGCGAACGGAGCCGATGCCGCCTATCACCACCACCACAAAGCACATGATCAACACTTCCGCACCCATGTTCGGATAGACGCTCGAGATGGGTACCACAATCATGCCCGCCACCGCAGCGAGGCCGACACCCAGCGCAAACACGATCGCGTGGATCAGCTTGATATTGATACCGAGCGACTCGGTCATGTCCCGGTTGAATGCGCCGGCGCGAATCTTCATGCCGAGCCGCGTCTTTGAAATCAACAGGTACAGGCCGATGGCGAGCGCGATGCACATGCCCGACATGAACAGCCGGTACACCGGATACGACAGGTTGTCGGTGAGTGGAAGCGACGCGCTCAACATGTCGGGTATCGCCACGTCATGCACGTCGTCGCCCCAGAGGATGGACCGCATTTCCTCGAAGATGTAGATCAGCCCGAACGTCAGCAGCACCTGGTCGAGGTGAGGGCGGTGGTAGAAGTGGCGAAACAGCGTCCACTCGAGCACCAGCCCTAACACCACCGACAGCACGACGCCGCCGATGATGGCCAGGGTGAAGCTGCCGAAAGTGCTGCTCAATGACCAGGCCAGGAAAGCCCCCAGCATGTAGAAACTGCCATGGGCGAGATTCACCACGCCCATGATGCCGAAGATCAGCGTGAGGCCGGCGGCCAGCATGAACAACAGCAGGCCGTACTGCACGCTGTTGAGCAGCTGGATAAGAAAGTTTGCGAGATCCATCAATTCCCCGAGGGCAGTACCTTGTTAAACGCGGCAGCCGCGCGCCGGATCGGCGAGCGCTTTCTGGACCACACTGACCAGCTTGTTCTCCTTGCCGACCACCTTGCGCAGGTAGGAATCCTGCACCGGGTTATGCGCCCTGGAGAGCGTGAACGCGCCACGCGGGCTGTTGATCCTGGCGGATTCCATCGCCTTGATCATGCCGGCCTTGTTGGCGACATCGCCCTTGACGGTGTCGAGGCCGGCGGCAAGCAGTTGGCCGGCATCGTAGCCTTGCACCGAATAGACATCCGGCTGCTCCTTGTACTTCTTCGCATACGCCAGGCGGAACGCCTTGTCGGCGGGGGTGTCGAGTCCATCGGCATAGTGCAGTGTGGTTTCGATGCCTTGTGCCGCATCGCCTACCGCATCGAGCACGCCGTCGGTCAGCAGGCCGGAGCCGAACAGCGGAATCTTGTCCTTCAGTCCGGCGGCCTGGTAGTCCTTGATGAACTTTGCCGCGCCGGCGCCGGCGAAGAATGCGACCACCGCGTCCGGTTTGAGCGCGCCGATTTCGGTCAGCAGCGACTGGAACTCGACTTGCGGGAAGGGCAGGGACAGTTCCTTGATGATCTGGCCACCCTGCTGTTCGAAGCCCTCCTTGAACGCGGCCAGCATCTGGTCGCCCGTGGTGAACTTCCAGGTGATGAACACCACCTTCTTGTGACCTTTGTCCTTCAGGACTTTTCCAAGCGGATGAATGATCTGCCAGTTGGAAAACGAGGTACGGAAAATATTCGGTGCGCACAATGCGCCGGTGATCTCATCCGCGCCGGCGGCCGGCACGATCGACAGCACGCCGCTCTGGCGCAGCACGCGGGCCATGCCGAGCGCGACGCCGGAGTGCACCGAGCCTATCACCACATCCACCTTGTCGCGCTGGACCAGGCGGCTGGCGTTCTCCGGCGCCTTGGATGGATTCGATTCGTCATCCACGGTGTAATACTCGATCTCGCGGCCGCCGAGTTTGCCGCCGCGTTCATCGACGTACATCTTGAAACCGTTCGCGACGGAGTTGCCGATCTGGGCGAACGAACCGGTGCTCGGCAACATCAGGCCGACCTTGATCTTGTTCGTCTGTGCGCGTGCCATCCCGGCCGGAACCAGCGTGCCGGTTGCCGCTGCGCCGGCGATAGTGGCCGCACCCATCAGGAATCCCCGGCGGTCGAGACCTTGCTTGTCGTGTTTGTTCATTGTCTTATCCTTTTAATTGAATCGAACGAAACGTATCCCCCGAAGGTGACCGGTGTTTTGCTGCATATTGAACTTGAAATTACGACTTACGCCGTGGTGCGAATTCCGTCTGGGCGTAGGCAACGTTTTCAGAGAGGCCGGACGCGCGCTCGCGTTGTTCCGTTTCGAAACCGGCGCTTTGCGGATGGCTCGGGTTGATGGTCGTCGGCGCAGACGTATTCACATGGAGCGAGAACACATCGGCCCGGTTGTAATGCCCGGCAAAGTCATGGATGAGTTTGGGGATCATCACCGCGTTGAGATCGACGTCGGCATATACGATGCCTTCGCCTTCCAGCGGTTCAGTGATGATCTGGCCGTTCGGGCCGACGATGGAAGCGCAGCCACGACCTTTGACTTTCTCGAGGAACGCGCGGTCCTCGCCGGCAATCTCGTACGCTTCGATAGTCGCGTCGTCGAGTACACCGGTTGAATTGATCACGAAGCAACCCATCGAATAGGCCAGCCCGCGGCTGACCGCCGACACGATCTCCGACAGCTCAAGCGCGGGCGAGACGAAGGCAGGCCAGGCGGCGACATGCACCAGCGGATAGTGGCTCATCATGACGGCGGAGGCCAGCGGGTTCGCATTTTCGGCGCATACCAGGCCGCTCACCATGCCGAACGGCGCACGATAGGCTTTCAGGGTATCGCCCCAACCGCCGGTATGCACCAGGCGCTCGCCAACGGTCGGCACCAGTTTCTGGTGCTTGCCGAGGATGCCGCCGTCAGGGCCGATGAACAACTGGGTATTGAACATGGTGCCGGTGGTGTCCGGCCGTTTCTCGCACACGCCGATCACCGCGGTGATGCCTGCGTCACGGCATGCGTCGCCGAGCCGATCGGTCGCCTCGCTGGGAATCACCACTGAATTTTGAAACAGGCGGCGCGACAGGCTGAGACTGACCATGCCGGTCGCAGGGCGCACCGTGTACCACGAGGGATGGGCGGGGACGAACCCCTCAGGGAATCCAATCATGTCGGCGCCGGCGGCGCCTGCTTCACGGATCAGTTGACAAGCCTTGTCGATCGTCGCATCACGGTCGAGGTGCACCGATGCGGCCTGGACTGCGGCCAGCCTGATCTTCTTTAGTACGTCTCCCATCCGGGTGTCTCCTTTATGTGGGTTATTCGAGCGCGTTCAGCACACTATGCAAAAAGCGATCCACGCGGGGCTGCACTTTTTTGGTGTGCAGTCCCCGCTTAGGCACCGCGCAGGAATAAGTTGGTCAATTTTGCTGGCCGTAGCGGGCGCGTTGCTGCGTTGCTCGTCGTCGCCATAGCTCGCTATGGCTCCTCCTCACGCCTTGCACCGCATC
>JAQGMD010000338.1 GCA_028292565.1 Burkholderia sp.
GCATGCAGGATCAGGATGCGATCGAGTGCGCGTACCAGCACGTCATTGACTTTGTACTCTTCGCACGGTGTCGAGAACATCATGCGCATGAAGTTGGCGCTGTACGACAAGTCATTGCTTGGATAGACAAACGGCTGCCCCACGGAATACTTGTATGCCATCGCGACCAGCGTCGGCATCTTGGCGATCAGGCGGATCGCGGAGACTTCACGGTGATGCGGATCGTTGATGTCGAGCGAATCGTGATAGAAGGACGCCAGCGCGCCAACCGTTCCGACCAGCACCGACATCGGGTGCGCGTCACGGCGGAAACCGCGGAAGAAGAATTGCATCTGCTCGTGCACCATCGTGTGATGGGTGACCGTGTCGACGAACTTGTCCTTTTCGCCCGACGTCGGCAGCTCGCCGTTCAGCAACAGGTAGCAAGTCTCGAGGAAGTCGCAATTGACCGCCAGTTGTTCGATCGGGTAACCACGATAAAGCAGCTCGCCCTTGTCGCCGTCGATGTAGGTAATTGACGAGTTGCAGGCGGCTGTAGACATGAAACCGGGGTCATAGGTGAACTTGCCGGTGGCGCCATAGAGCTTGCGAATGTCGATTACATCGGGGCCGATCGTGCCTTTGTAAATCGGCAGGTCCAGCGACCCGGTGCCATCGGAAAACGATAGCGTGGCTTTAGTCTCAGATTGGGGCATGGCTCTTCCTTCTTATGAGAGGTGAGTCTCGTTAAAATAATAAGACTACAGAAAAAACAAAAATTGCGGGCGCGGGGACGGTGGTCTCTGTCAGGTTGCTGTCAGATTGCGTCACTACGCCGCAGCCGCGGTCTCAGGCTTCCCGCAATCGCGCGAGCAACGCACGAACATGCGACTGGTCCGCCTCGCCTTCCGGTTCCTTGCTCGCCAGCAGCAAGTCCATCAGGTCGTTATCGGACAGTTCCATCAAGCGGGAAAACGCGTCGACCTCTTCATCCGTCAAGCTGGCTTCATGCGCGTCAAGAAAGCGGGTGACGATCAGATCGTTCTCCAGCAAACCGCGACGGGCACGCCAGCGCAGGCGCGCTCGCTTGGCCGGATCACTTTGATGCGTTAAAGACATAATTTCTCACCTGCTTCACTCATCCGTTTTCCATTTGTGGGGAGAGCGGATGAAATACGGCGGGAGCGTGCGCCCCCGCCCTTGCTACTTACTAGACTGTGCGGCGCACCATCAGTTCTTTCACCTTACCAATTGCTTTGGTCGGGTTCAGGCCTTTCGGGCAGACGTCGACGCAATTCATGATGGTATGGCAACGGAACAAGCGATACGGATCTTCGAGGTTGTCGAGGCGCTCGTTGGTCGCCTGGTCGCGGCTGTCGGCGATGAAGCGGTAGGCTTGCAGCAAGCCGGCCGGGCCGACGAACTTGTCCGGATTCCACCAGAACGACGGACAGGAAGTCGAGCAGCAGGCGCACAGGATACATTCGTAGAGGCCGTCGAGCTCTTCACGCTCGGCCGGTGACTGCAGACGCTCTTTTTCCGGCGGGATCGTCTCGTTGATCAGAAACGGCTTGATCGAGTGGTATTGCTTGAAGAACTGCGTCATGTCCACGATCAGGTCGCGAATCACCGGCAGGCCAGGCAACGGGCGCAACACGATCGGCTCACTCAGCTCATTCAGGTTGGTGGTGCAAGCCAACCCGTTTTTGCCGTTGATGTTCATCGCGTCCGAACCGCACACGCCTTCACGGCAGGAGCGTCGCAGCGCCAGGGAATCGTCCACATCGGACTTGATGCGCTGCAATGCATCCAGCAGCATCTTGTCAGTGTCTTGCAGTTCTACCGTCAAGTCCTGCATGTAGGGCTTGGCATCCTTGTCCGGATCGTAGCGATAGATTTGAAATTTCAGGGTACGTGCCATGTCTGACCTTGTTAGAAAGTACGTGCTTTAGGCTTGAAGGTTTCAACCGTGAGCGGCTGGAGGTTCACCGGCTTGTAGTCGAGGCGATTGCCTTCCGAGAACCACAGCGTGTGCTTCAGCCAGTTTTCGTCGTCGCGCTTTTCGTAGTCGCGATGCGCATGCGCGCCACGTGACTCTTTACGCGCAGCAGCGGACACGATGGTCGCTTTTGCGGTCTCGATCAGGTTGTCGAGTTCCAGAGCCTCGACACGCGCGGTGTTGAAGACCTTCGATTTGTCTTTGAACGACACATGTTTGCGGCGTTCATCCAGCTCCATGATTTTCTGGACGCCGGTATTGAGCAATTCGTCGGTGCGGAACACGCCGGAATACTGCTGCATGGTCGAACGAATCGCATTGGCGACGTCCTGCACGCGCTCGGAACCGGTGCTGTTCTCGAGACGAGCCAGACGCTCCATTGCGAGGTCGGCAGCGTCCGCCGGCAGCGGCTTGTGCTCTTTTGCCTTCAGGTTGCTCGCAACGATGTGGTTGCCGGCCGCGCGGCCGAATACCAGCAGGTCGAGCAACGAGTTGGTGCCGAGACGGTTCGCGCCGTGCACGGATACGCAAGCGCATTCGCCGATGGCGTACATGCCGTTGACGACTTCTTTCGGGTTGCCGTTCTTCGGTGCGACGACCTGACCATGGATATTGGTCGGGATACCGCCCATCTGGTAATGGATGGTTGGCACGACCGGGATCGGTTCCTTGGTTGCATCGACGTTGGCGAACTTGTGGCCGATTTCGAGAATCGACGGCAGGCGCTTCTTGATGGTGTCTGCGCCGATATGACGCAGGTCCAGCAGCACGTGATCCTTGTTCGGACCGCAGCCGCGGCCTTCCTTGATCTCCTGGTCCATCGAGCGGGACACGAAGTCGCGCGGCGCCAGGTCTTTCAGCGTCGGCGCATAACGCTCCATGAAGCGTTCGCCATTGCTGTTGATCAGGATACCGCCCTCACCGCGTACACCTTCGGTGATCAGCACGCCTGCGCCGGACACGCCGGTCGGGTGGAACTGCCAGAATTCCATGTCTTGCAGCGGCAAGCCTGCGCGCGCCGCCATGCCCATGCCGTCGCCGGTATTGATGAAGGCATTGGTGGAAGCAGCGAAGATACGCCCTGCTCCGCCGGTGGCGAACAGAGTGGTTTTGGCTTCGAGGATCATCACGTCGCCGGTTTCCATCTCGAGCGCAACTACGCCGAGTATGTCGCCTTCGGCGTCGCGAATCAGGTCGATCGCCATCCACTCGACGAAGAAGTGGGTCTTGGCGCGCACGTTACGCTGATACAGCGTGTGCAGCAGCGCATGGCCGGTACGGTCGGCTGCAGCGCAAGCGCGTTGCACCGGCTTTTCACCGAAGTTGGCGGTATGGCCGCCGAACGGACGCTGGTAAATCGTGCCGTCGGGGTTACGGTCGAACGGCATGCCGAAGTGCTCGAGCTCGTAGACGACTTTCGGCGCTTCGCGGCACATGAATTCGATCGCATCCTGGTCACCCAGGTAATCGGAACCCTTGACCGTGTCAAACATGTGCCAGTACCAGTTGTCCTCGGACATATTGCCCAGCGACGCGCCGATGCCGCCCTGTGCTGCAACGGTGTGCGACCGCGTCGGGAAGACTTTCGACAGGACTGCGACGTTCAGGCCGGCTTCAGCCAGTTGCAGCGATGCACGCATGCCGGAACCGCCTGCACCGACGATAACTGCGTCGAAGCGACGGGAAGGAATAGAAGTTTTGATTGCTGCCACGTTTACATTCTCCAGATAATCTGCGCGGCCCAGCCGGCACAACCGATCAGCCACAGGATGGTGGCGACTTGCAATGTGAGGCGTACACCGACGGGCTGGATGTAGTCCATCCAGATGTCACGCATCCCGATCCAGGCGTGATAGAACAGCGCGAGGAAGGTGACGAAAGTGGCGATCCTGAACCATTGCTGGGCAAACAAACCGGCCCAGCCTTCATAGCTGAAATTTCTGCCGGCAAAAAATACGGCGAGAAGAATGACCGTATACAGCACCATCACGATGGCGGTCACGCGTTGCGCGAGCCAGTCCTTGATGCCGTAATGCGCCCCCACGACCAGGCGCTTTGGTCCAATATTATTGTTTTCCATTTTTTAGAAAGCTCCGAACAGTTTCAATGCAACCAGTGCGGTCAGCGGCAGGCTTACAGCAAGGACGGCTACAGAGGTTTTGCGCGCGGAATCTTTATCCAGACCGACGTGCACGTCCGTCAGCAGATAACGAATGCCGGCGCAGAAGTGATGCAGGTAGGACCAGACCAGGGCCAGGATGACGAGCTTCACGAACCAGTGTGAAGCGATTCCCTTCAGGTATTCGAAAGAAATCTCGGACATCAGGCTCTTGTCCAGCAGGTACAGGACGAAAGGCAACAACAGGAACATCAATGCACCGCTGATGCGGTGAAGAATAGAAATGATACCGGCCATTGGCAACCGGTACTTCATTATCTGCGTAACGTGGATGTTACGGAATTGTCGCCGGTTTTTTGCTACGGCTTCAGACATGACACAACCTCCCTCAGCTTAATAATCTCGTAATTTTCGCCGATTTTCATAAAGCGCACCAAGTGTTTCGCACATCCACAAGAATAAATCTGATCGTCATGGGGGAAAATTTGGAGCGCGCCCCTCTCGGGACGCATTACTCAATCGGTCAGCTTAATTCGTTTTGATAGTGGTGATGCGCGGTCAGGTAGAGGCCACGGCGGACCTCCACCGGCCTGTCACCATAGGTGAAGGACACGCGTTCCACGCTTAGCAACGGAGCGTTGACTGAAATCTTGAGCAGCTCGGCAGTACTCTCGTCCGCGCTCACCGCGCGAATCTTTTCCGACGCGCGGATCATGCGCGTGCCGAATTCCGTTTCGAACAAGCCGTACATCGGACCCTTGTACTCATCCAGGCGCTCGGCGGTCAGGCCCTTGAAGATCACCCCCGGGAGCCACAATTCTTCGACGATTGTCGGCGCCCCGTCGAACGATTGCACCCGCTTGATGAAGACCACGGAGTCGCCGGATTTGATATCGAGCAGGCGCGCGACTTCGGCCGGCGCACGCAAGCGTTTGACTTCAAGGATTTTATTGTCGGCATAGTGCGGCTCGCCGACATCCGGCATCAGTCGCAGAAAGCGAAACTGAGCGCGCGCTTCGTGATGCGTGGCGACGAACGTTCCTTTGCCCTGCCGGCGCACGACCAGGTTCTCGGCGGCCAGCTCATCGATGGCCTTGCGCACCGTGCCCTGGCTCACCTTGAAGCGGCCCGCAAGTTCGACCTCGCTCGGGATCAGTTCGCCGGGCTTCCATTCGCCGGTCTGCAGGCTCCTGGTGATAAGCCCTTTGATCTGCTGGTAAAGGGGACTGAATGTGGGGGAAGTTCCGGAGGCGGGACCGCCTGCTGCCCCGGCGGGCACACCATTGTTTGTCAGATTGGACGGAGTGGAACTCATAGCCCCTGATTTCACCACAAAAGGACCGTTGTCGTCTAGCAAAAACTTATAGGTGATATGTCTTATATAAGACATAAGATCCGCATTGACAGAGCGGCTATGTCGGCCTACACTCGCGGGCAACATTTTTGCTGATGCCGTCTGGACGAAGCGCCGATTGCCGCTTTGCACGACCTGAAGCCGCGCTGATGGGCAGGCTGTGACTTGGTAGGTATTCAACGGTATTATTACAGGCTTACAGAATAATTCATCATCTAAGTTTCCTCACCGTTTTCATTACCACTTTGGAGATTCACCATGGCTAAAGCCCCCATGCGCGTCGCCGTCACTGGCGCCGCCGGTCAAATCGGCTACTCCCTGCTTTTCCGCATCGCTAACGGCGATATGCTCGGCAAAGACCAGCCGGTCATTCTGCAGCTGCTCGAAATCCCCGATGAAAAAGCCCAGAAAGCCCTCAAGGGCGTGATGATGGAAGTCGATGATTGCGCATTCCCGCTGTTGGCCGGAATGACCGCGCATAGCGACCCGATGACCGCATTCAAGGACGCCGACGTTGCACTGCTGGTCGGCGCGCGTCCGCGCGGCCCGGGCATGGAGCGCAAGGACCTGCTCGAAGCCAACGCGCAAATCTTCACGGTGCAAGGCAAGGCGCTCGACGCTGTCGCCTCCCGTAACGTCAAGGTTCTGGTGGTCGGCAACCCGGCCAACACCAATGCCTACATTGCGATGAAATCGGCGCCGAACCTGCCGGCCAAGAACTTCACAGCGATGCTGCGCCTCGATCACAACCGCGCGCTGTCGCAAGTTGCACAGAAGATCGGCAAGCCGGTTTCCTCGATCGAAAAGCTGTGCGTCTGGGGCAACCATTCCCCGACCATGTATGCCGACTACCGCTTCGCAACGGCCGACGGCAAATCGGTCAAGGACGCAATCAACGACCAGGCGTGGAATAAAGATGTGTTCCTGCCGACCGTCGGCAAGCGCGGCGCTGCCATCATCGAAGCACGTGGCCTGTCCTCGGCAGCTTCGGCAGCCAACGCTGCAATCGACCACGTTCGTGACTGGCTGCTCGGCACCAACGGCAAGTGGACCACGATGGGCATTCCTTCCGACGGCTCCTACGGCATCCCGAAAGACACGATGTTCGGCTTCCCGGTGACCACCGAGAACGGCGAATACAAGATCGTGCAAGGCCTGGACATCGACGCCTTCTCGCAAGAGCGCATCAACCTGACGCTGAAAGAGCTGATGGAAGAGCGTGACGGTGTGAAACACCTCGTAGGCTAAGGTCCGCAGAACTGGCAAGTGACGCAGGACATCGACAGATGTCCGGTCACTTGCTTTGAATTTCATCGCCCCATCTGATTCACTCGACACATGCACCCTTCCGAGGTCTTATTCCAAGGCAAACGCCAGCCAGTGGCTATCCCGGTATGCGATCACTACGCAGGCTCCGAAAAGCTGATCCGCAAGTCAATTGCCCTGCAACAAGAACTTGGTCCTGTATTTGACATCACGCTCGATTGCGAAGACGGTGCCAGCGCCGGCAACGAAGAAGCGCATGCGCGACTGGTCGCGTCCATCATCGGCAGTGATGACAACCGGTTCAACCGCCTCGGCGCGCGCGTTCATGACATCAGCAGTGAGTGGTTCGAGAAGGACGTCGCCATCATTGCCGAGCAGGCACAACGCCTCGCGTATCTCGTCATACCAAAGCCGGAAGGCATCGCCGACGTCAAGAAAGCACTCGATATCATCAATCGCCACGCTAAAAAGGCAGGCCGCAAAGACCTGCCGGTCCACGTATTGATTGAAACCCATGGCGCGCTTGCCGATGCGCATGCCATTGCCGCCCTGCCCCAGGTCGAATGCCTGTCGTTCGGCATCATGGACTTTGTGTCCGCGCACTATGGCGCGGTGCCCGGCAGCGCAATGCGCAGCCCCGGCCAGTTCACGCATCCGCTGGTGGTTCGGGCCAAGCTCGAAATCTCCGCCGCCTGCCATGCACACGGAAAAGTACCTTCCCACAGCGTGACGACCGAAATCAAGGATACCGCCGTAGTTGCCGGCGATGCGCAGCGCGCGGCGTCGGAATTCGGCTATACGAGGATGTGGAGCATCCATCCAAACCAGATCAAGCCGATCCTGAAATCGTTAGCGCCACGCAGCAGCGAAATCAATGAAGCTGTCAGCATCCTGCTGGAGGCACAGAATGTGCAGTGGGGTCCGATACAGCACAACGGCAGGCTGCATGACCGCGCCAGTTACCGTTACTACTGGACCATACTGCAACGCGCGAAAACGAGCGGACTGCCGATTCCGGAGTCGGCAAGCAATTTACTCTGAACAAAGTACACACCGTGCGAGGGTCCGCCCTTGCACATAGAACAAATGGAGCCACATGATGAAATCATTGTCCGCACTAGCCCTCCTCGCGGCCGCCTTCGCAATCGTAACCGCGCCTGCATCAGCGCAAACCAACGCGCCCGCAGCCAAGGAAACCACTAAAGCCCCCGCAAAGGAGCCTGCAAAGAAGAAGCCCGCACCCAAGAAGGCCGCTGCCGCTGCCGCCCACGAAG
>JAQGMD010000348.1 GCA_028292565.1 Burkholderia sp.
CAGACGTTTTCATCAGCGCGAGCGGACTAATGCACCACGACCCGGTTCCGCCCCGTGTTCTTGGCCGCATAAAGCGCCTGGTCCGCACGTTTGATCATGTCTTCGACGAGAAAGTCGGAAGCCCGGAATTGCGCAATCCCGCAGCTGATGGTCACGTGGACCGTCGCATCGGTCATGGCGATCGGTTGCAGCATTGCGCCCAGCCGCAGGCGCTCCGCCACTTCATGCGCCGCGCATTCATCCGTGTCCGGTAGCGCAATGATGAATTCTTCGCCGCCGAATCGCGAGAATACATCCGCCGTCCTCAGCGCTTCGCGGCACGTGGATGAGAGGATCTGAAGCACCTCGTCGCCGACCGGATGCCCGTAGGTGTCATTGATGTGCTTGAAGTTGTCCACATCGATCATGATGACGGAAAGCGGCGTGCCATGCCGCCGAGCCGCGCTCATCAGCTTGACTAGCGACTCGTAGAAAAAGCGCCGCGTGTAGGCTCCGGTCAGGTGGTCGGTGATCGATATCCGCAGCAGTGTGCCACTGATGGCCTGCAGTTCACGGTTCTTCAATTCAAGCTGACGGTTGGCGCCTTCCAGCTCCAGGCGAGACCGTTCCCGCTCCTTGATGCGACCGGCCGCCAGCCGCAAGTGGACGATCAGCAGCAGCGCGAATGCGAACGCGCCTGCCGTTCCCGTCGCGGTCCGCATGGCCCAGGCCTCGTTTGCCTTCATCGGGGTATACAAATCGATGGTCCAGTCCGCGTCAGGCAGCCTTCTGCTTTTGACCAGGTATGACTCTCCTTCCTGTCCGTGCTGGTAATCGATCGGCTCCGCGATCTTCACGATGCGTGCGTCCGGCGCCAGTGTCTTGACCGTCGCCATGGGCAGCAGCTCCTTCAGGACGCCCTCGTACTGGCGGGTGCGTATCAGCTTTTCCATCACGTCCTCGTGCAGGGACCTGGTGGGCTGGTATTTCCAATCCTTGCGCGAGCTGAGAAAGATGACGCCGTTGCTATCGCTCACCGTGATTTCGCCGTTGCTCCTATCCCATTCTTCGTCGAGGTTGGTCAGGTCCACCTTGACCACCGCGACGCCAAGCACGGCTGAACCGTGCGTAATCTTGTGCGAAATGTAGTACCCGGGTGCGAAAGTAACCATGCCCATGCCATAAAACCGGCCCGTGCCGGTGTTCATCGCATCGAGGAAATACGGGCGGAAAGAAAAGTTGTTGCCGACGAAGGACTGCGATTCTTTCGAGTTGCTGGCTGCAATGGTCAAGCCGCTATCATCGGTGATATAAACCACCGCGGTTTGTGCCGCTGTATTTAGGGTTTTAAGCAATGTATTTGCTTTTGCCAGCCGCTGCGGGTCGTCCTTGTTCAGCAATACCTCGATGACGACCGGGTGATGGGCCACCACGCTGGGCAGGTAGCTGTACTTATCGGTAGGCGCAAAGAGGGCCGTGCGAAAGCTGTCCAGGCGCCGCTCCGCATCGTGATGGATGCGCTCTATGCCGTGACGGCTGCTGAACCAGAACGATGAAGATCCCGCCGCCACAACAGCCGCCATAAAAACGACGACATTGCGGACGCGTTTCGCAGATTTCAACAACATGAAGCTAGCTTGCATGTCGCTCTTTCAGGCAGCTGATGCCAAAAGTTCGCGCGCTTCTTCAAATTCGAATTGCCGGATATGGTCCGACAACCGGTCCAGCGTTACTTCGTCCAGCAACTGCCGCAAATCGGGTTTGACGCTGTCGAAGTACGCGAGCGACCTGCCGCTGAAAGCGTCCAGCAGTGTGTCGAGTTCCGCGAGCGCCGCTGTGGCAGCCTCGACAGACACATCTGCCGCAGCAACCGGCGCCGGGGCAGGGTGGGAATTCGAACCGAAATGATGGTCAAGGCCGGATACAACGCGCGAGAGCGGTTGCTCCAGCGCTCGCAGATGCCGCGCCAGTTCCGGATCCGCAAGATTGGCGTCCGCTGTCTGTTCGAGGTGGAGTTCCAGCGTCTCCGCCGCCTGCTGGACCTCCCGGGCGCCGATGCTGCCCGCGACACCGCGCAAGGTATGCACGCGCCGAACGGCGTCCAGATAGCGGCCGCTTGCGATCGCCTGGCTCACGTCCTCCACCGCGAGTCGCTGCGAGCCGCGGAAGCGATCGAGCAATGTGGAATACAAGCGGGAATTGCCGGCGACCTGTGACAGCCCGGTCTGGCTGTCGATGCCGGGCAGCGCGGGAAGCGCATGCGATTGCTGCTCGCCGGCGGACGGTGCGTGTTGAACGCGATCATCAGTGGTTGCGGACGTCATCCAGCGCGCCAGCGTGTCGTATAACTGCTCCGGGTTGATCGGCTTCGTCACATAGTCCTGCATGCCTTCGTCCAGGCAGCGTTCACGGACGTTCGCCAGGGCGTGTGCTGTCATTGCGATGATCGGCAAATGCTCGAACCGCGCTTCCTGACGCATGGCGATGGTGGCCTCGTGTCCATCCATGTCCGGCATTTCCAGGTCCATCAGGACCATGCTGTATTCATGCGGTCCGGCGGCCTGCAGTTTCGTCAGCGCTTCGCGTCCGGTGTTGGCGATATCGACACTGATGCCGGCCTGGTTGAGCAGCTCCACCGCAATTTGCTGATTGATGTCATTGTCTTCCGCGAGAAGGATACGCGCGCCGGGGAATTGGCGCGATTGCGTGTTGGCCGATGACAATGCCGCAGTACGCGGCGCAAATACCGACACCAGCGTGTTGATCAGCAAGGACTCG
Source organism: Burkholderia sp. (assembly GCA_028292565.1). The sequence goes on from JAQGMD010000348.1 coordinate 2,758, forward strand.
GTGATCGGCTTGATCAGGAAACCGTCGGCGCCGGCCGCAACCGCCTCGTCCTGGGTCTCCTCGCGGCCGAAGGCGGTCGCGACCACGACGCACGGCCGGGCAGTTAACGTCGCGTCGGCCCTGATGCGCCGGGTCAGTTCTATGCCATCCATGCCGGGCATGCGCCAGTCCGTCAACACCAGCTGGTATGGCTCGCACGCAGCATCGGCACGCTGCACAGCGGCCAGCGCGTCGGCACCATCAATGGCGGCATCCACGCGCAACGGCAAAGCGGCCAGTGCCTCCACCAGGATGGTACGGGCGACGGAGCTGTCGTCGACGACCAGGATGCGCGCGCCGTTGAGAGCGGCGGGGAGCACGGCGGGCAACTGCGGTTGTGTTGCGAGCGGGAGAACCACGGTGAAGCAAAAAGTCGACCCCGCGCCAGGCTGCGTCTCTACCTGGATGGTTCCGCCCATCAGTTCCACCAATCGCTGCGAAATCGACAGACCCAGTCCGGTGCCGCCATATTTGCGCGTGGTGGAGCCGTCCGCCTGCGAAAACGGTTGGAACAGCTTATCGACTTGTTCGCGAGTGATGCCAATGCCCGTGTCGCGGACCGAGAACTTCAAGCGGACCAGATCGTCCTGCTTCTCCACCACCGTGCAAGAGACTTCGATTTCCCCGATAGAGGTGAACTTGATCGCATTGTTGACCAGGTTGATCAGCACCTGCCCGAGGCGCAACGGGTCGCCGACCAGATGACGCGGCACGGTGTGCGGCACATGGAACAGGTATTCCAGCCGCTTGTCGGTCGCGCCCTGGCTGGTGACGACGGCGAGGTTCGACAGCACGTCGTCGAGGGAAAACGCGATTCGTTCCACCTCGAACTTGCCCGCCTCGATCTTGGAAAAGTCGAGTATGTCATTGATGATCCCGAGCAGCGACAGCGCAGCACGCTGGATCTTGCCTACGTAGTCGTGCTGCTTCGGATTCAAATCGGTGCGCAGTGCAAGATGCGCCATGCCGATGATGGCATTCATCGGCGTGCGTATCTCATGGCTCATGTTGGCGAGGAAATCGGACTTTATTTTTGCGGATTCTTCGGCCCTCAGGCGCGCGATCTGCAGCGCCGCTTCGTTATCCCGCAGCGCGCGGTTCATGTATTGGCTCGCCGCGTTTTGCCGGCGCTGCAAATAGATGATGGCCAGACCTACCAGGGCGATCGAGAAGAAATACACCAGGCTGTATTTGAATGACCCGACGCTGAGCGCGAGAGGCTGGTTGACAGTGACTTCCTGGATACCGCGCACATCGCCGATCTGCCAGTCCTTTTTAAGGCTTTCCGGGTGCGAGTTGTGGCATTTCACACAGGAGGCGCCCATCAGTACCGGCGTGATCACCCGGGCGCGCGTGTTCAGGCCCGTCGTGCTGATCTCGACTTGCGGCGTGCCGGGTTTCAATCGCAGCGTCGCCAGGGCTTTTGTTTCGAATTCATCCAGCTCGTGCGGCGGCCTGTTCTTGAACGGGTAATCCGAAACGAAGCGGTAATTCACATTCGATTGTTTCTCCGAAACCACGGTGCCAAGCGCAAGCGAAAAAGTGGCCGGTATCGGAATCGCGCCTGGGACCTCAAGATAATTATGCAGTACCTGGACCTGTTCATTCTGCCTGGCGAGTATGCGGCCAACGACATCGCTGCCATAAAAACCGCGTATTCCGTTGATGATGGCGTTCAGGTCGGTGGCCTGGCGTTGCAATGACGTTTCAGTCAGGCCCTTCATGTCCAGCCATGCGGCGACAGGCAGTCCTGTCAGCAGAACCAGCAGCGTCAGGATGCCGAGAACCTCTTTCTTGCGCGGCGTGAAGTGAAAACGTTGGAGCAGATTGCGCAGCAGGTTTTTCATAGGCCCGGTCTGATCGTTGGTAATCGAGTGCGGTACGCTTACGCGTCCCGGTACCGCATCGCGATTTGCTGGAACTCTTCGGTGATCGCCAGCAGCGCGTCCACCACGTCCGGATCGAAGTGGCGGCCGCGCCCCTCGCGTACTATCTCGATCGCCTCGGCGTGGGTCATCGCACCCTTGTATACGCGTTTCGAGATGAGGGCGTCATAGACGTCGGCCACCGCCATCAGACGCGCGGACACAGGTATTTCCTCTCCGACCAATGCTTCCGGATAGCCGGTCCCATTCCACTTCTCCTGGTGCGAATAGGCGATCTCTCGCGCAAAACGCAAGAAAGCATTGCTGCTGCCGAGATGCTTCTCGACCTCTTTAATCATGTCGCGGCCGTAGACCGTGTGCAGCTTCATGATCTCGAATTCTTCCGCGGTCAATTTGCCGGGCTTGAGCAGGATATGGTCGGGTACACCCACCTTGCCGATATCGTGCAGCGCGGCCGATTTGTACAGAAGCTCGATATTCTCGTCGCTCAACTGGTCGGCAAAGCGGGGGTGTGGTTGCAGCTGACGCGCGAGCGCTGCAACGTAGTGTTGCGTGCGGCGGATATGGTCGCCGGTGTCGTTGTCGCGCATTTCGGCGAGCGATGCCATTGCCAGGATGATCGCGTCCTGCATCTGTTCCAGTTCCCGCGTCCGTTCTTCAACCAGGTACGCCAGATACTTGTTCTGGTCCTGCAGCATTTCACGCGACGCCTTGAGCTGCAGATGAGTGGATACGCGTGCGTGCAGCGTCGCAGGATTGATCGGCTTCGAAATATAGTCGACCGCGCCTTCGCGGAACCCCCGCTGCTCGTCTTCGCTTTGGTTTTTCGACGACAGGAAGATGATCGGGATTTCCGCCGTCGCCAGGTTCGCCTTTAACTGTCGGCAGACCTGGTAGCCGTCGGGATCGGGCATCATGACGTCGAGCAGAATCAGATCAGGCGGGGTAGGGCCCTCGGCGATGCGTAACGCGTTGCGGCCATTATTGGCCAATTTGACCTCGTAGCGGTCCTGCAGCAGTTCGTTCATCAGCATCAGGTTTTCTGGTGCGTCGTCGACGATCAATATCGTTGGTTTCGTGGTGAACTGCATTAATGTCATTCCTCGTTTGCTACCTCGATGTGCGACCGTTCTTCGCCCGGCAGATCATTCGCCTGGGCAGACGTTTCGCTCATAGGCGCGAATGGATAGTTCATGCGGCTGAGGACCCGCGCAGGAAGAAGTTGTCATTTGTCACTCTTCCCGTTCATGCGGTCCCCTATGTTTTCGGCGGGTCGGCCCGAAACTTTAGATCGGTATCCGTAGCCCTGACGGAACTTTTTGTGGTCTTGATTTTCTAGTATTTCCGTTTGGAAACATTGTAAGGCAAGACATGGGGGCGGCGAAATCCCATAAATATGGGAGGGTTGCCCGAGACCGGCGGGGGTTGCCAGATTAACTACCTATGCGGTATCATCGCGGCCTTCGCGGCTGTAGCTCAGCTGGATAGAGTACTTGGCTACGAACCAAGGGGTCGTGGGTTCGATTCCTGCCAGCCGCACCAATCAGCAACAAATCAGGGCGCTTCCTGTTCGGAAGTGCCCTGATTTCCTCCTCAGTCTCGCCTTCAAAGAGCTTGTTCTTTTGCGAACTCTTGTCCAACTCCCGTTACGTAGAAAAGACGGGCACAAATTACTCTCATTGGAGTCTATGCGAGACCGATGCAAGCACCCAGCGAGCGAGACTTGCATTTGTAATCAGTCACCTTGCGAAAGCGGCAGCGAACAATACTTGCTATTATTCAGCCCGTGAAAAGATTGCTCCTCATTTTGTTGCTGACGATTTTGCCGCTCCAGTATTCCTGGGCAGCGGCTGCCGTGTATTGCCAGCACGAGCAGGAGCATTCCGTGCATTTTGGCCATCATGGCCATCAGCATCAGGCCCAGGCCGAAACCAAAGACAAGTCGGATGACGGCTCGTCAATCAAGGTCCACGCAGATTGTGTCACCTGCCACGGTGGCTCAGTCGGCATCATGATGATGCCCCTGGAATCAGGGCTCCATCAGCCTTTGGCCGTTGCGAACACGGCCAATCCCAATCTTCTTGTATCCACTTTTCCTCCCCGGCCCGAACGGCCGCAATGGTCACTCGCCGTCTGATCCGGCGAGTCGCACACTCTTCTCTTACGCTTAGTAACGTCAGCCAGTAGCGCTCTCGCCGGATTCCCCTTGCTTTTTCACTACGGAGAATCCAATGCGAAGTTTACGTTCGCCCAGAATTTTGTCGTCAACGTTGGCGTTGGCGGCTTTGATGAGCCATGCCGTAGCATCTTTTGCCGCCCCGCACGGCTTAAGGGAAGCGGTTGAGGCCGCATGGGCCAGGCAACCCGAGACACGAGCGCTTGCTGCCCGCCAGGAAGAAATGGCTGCCAGGCGTGACGCTGCATCATCGCTGTTTCCGGCTCCGCCAAGTATCGCGCTGTCCCAGCGGACGGATCGCTACAACCAAAACGGCGGTGACCGGGAAACCGAGGCGGAAGTGTCAGTTCCGCTATGGATGCCTGGCGCAAGGTCCACGAGTCAACGACTGGCCGCCACCGAGTCGGTTCAACTCGAGATTAATAGTCTTGCATTCAGGCTGAAGATTGCCGGTGCAGTCCGCGAAGCGTACTGGCAGGCGCGATTTGCACAAAATGACCGGGACATTGCGTCGCGAAAAGCCAGCGAGGCTGCCGCGCTCATGCAAGATGTTGAGCGGCGCTTCAAGGCTGGCGACCTGGCGCGCACCGATCTGAACCAGGCGCAAGGTGCCGAGCGTCTCGCGCGTGCCAATGTGGCCGAGGCACAAGCGCATGCCCTGCGGGCCTCAAAGGTATTTATCGCGCTGACCGGGTTGTCCCAGCTACCTGAAGCGGATGAAGAACCGGCAGGCACTGTGACCTCAAACAGTATTCATCCTCAACTGGCAGCATTGGGCATTGCGGTCGAAGTCGGGAAGGCGCGTCTTGCCCAGGTCAGCGCGGAAAGACGTGACCCGCCCGAAGTTTCACTTGGCATGCGGCGTGAACGTCCGGCATTTGGCGACGCGTATGAAAACTCGGTGCGCATCGGCATACGCATTCCTTTGGCAACCGATGCTCGCAACAGGCCCAGGGTTACAGCAGCGAACGCCGAGCTGATTGAGGCAGAAGGCAGATTGACGCTGGAACGCGACCGCGTGCAGGCGGAGATCGACACGGCCCGAGCCGAGCTGGGACACGCTCGGAGTATCGAAGCATTCGCCCAAGAGCGGTACCAGCTTGCAGCTGACACGCAGGGCCTGCATGAGAAGGCTTTCCGCCTGGGTGAACTCGGCTTGCCAACTCGCCTGCACAGCGAAAACGAACGCTTCGACGCTGAACTGGCACTCTCCCGCGCCCGACTGGAAGTGGGCCGCGCAGTTTCCCGACTTAACCAGGCATCAGGGCTTTTACCATGAATCGTTTCCCACTCCTTTTTGCCACGCCCCTATTGGCGCTGGCGTTCTTCTTCAATCCCGCAATCGCGGGTCCTAGTCATGACCATGGTGTTGAAGCCCCAACCCAAGCCACAAGAACGGCTTCGCCTCGCTTCGAAGCGCACTCCGAATTATTTGAGGTAGTCGGTGTACTCGAAGGCAATGAACTCTCTGTCTTCGTCGACCGCTTTGCCGACAATGCGCCCGTCCTTAAAGCCAGGGTCGAACTGGAAAGCGGCCCGACCAAGGCGGTGGGGGAGTTCCATGAAGAGCATGGCGACTACAGCTTTGCCGCAGCCCCCTTCAAGAAACCCGGAAGTTATCCCATTACGTTAACCGTCACCGCTGGGGACCAAACCGACTTGTTGGCAGGCGACCTCGTCGTGCCGGATGAGCATGCCGGGCATGAACATGAAGACTCATCTCATCTCCTGGAACGCTTTGGACTGGGAGCGCTTGGCTTGATAGCACTGGCCTGGGTTACACGTCGCTGGCAAAAACGCCGCAGCACCGGAGGACTGAAATAATGCGTATCTCTCTTCACCAACAAATATTGGCGGGCGCGCTATTTGTGTTTCTTGTCGGCCCAGCGTTTGCCGGACCAGGTCATGACCACGACGAGGTGCCGGCGGTTGCCAATAGCAATGGACCGAAACGTTTACCGGACGGCAGCGTCTTCCTGCCCAAGCTCTCGCAGCGCCGGCTATCGGTCCGCACGCTCCTGACCGAGCGCAAAGAATTGCCTCAGGCATTTGAGCTTGTAGGCCGGGTCGTGATGGACCCCAATGCCGGGGGTAAAGTACAGCCGATGGTAGCGGGACGCGTTGAGCCTGGACCAAACGGCTTCCCGTCATTGGGACAAACGGTTCGTCAAGGCCAGGTGCTGGCATATGTCCGCCCATCCACCGGCACGATCGAGCTTGCGAACCAGGCCGCCCAGGCAGCGGAACTTCGCTCCGTGAAAGCATTGGCAGAGAAACGCCTGGCTCGGTTGAAGCAGCTCGAAGGCAGTGTGCCGCAAAAGGAAATCGACACCGTCCAGGCAGAGCTGCAAAGCGCGAAAGAACGGTTAGCCGCAGTCGGCGGCAGCCTTTCATCGAGAGAATCGCTGGTCGCCCCGGTATCCGGTGTCATAGCTGCGGCGAACATCGTTGCAGGCCAGGTTGTCGATGCGCGTGAAGTCCTGTTCGAGATTGTTGACCCGAATCGCCTGCGCATTGAAGCTGTGGCGCACGATGTGCAGATAGCCAGCAATATCGCATCAGCATCAACCAGTACCGCCTCAGGTGAGTCATTGGAACTGGAGTTTATCGGCGCCGGCCGGATATTGCGCGAGCAGGCAGTGCCTATCCATTTCCGTACCCGCGTCCCCAAGGACGGCAAGCTGCCTGCGCTGACGGTTGGCCAACCGATGAAAGTCGTCGCGCGATCGAAGACAACCGTGGCCGGCGTGGCCGTTCCCGCCAGCGCCATCGTCAAGAACCCGAGTAACCAGGACGTCGTCTGGGTCCACGCCAGTGCCGAGCGCTTCGTGCAAAAGACGGTGCGCTACACACCGCTGGACGCAGTTACTGTAACCGTCATTGATGGCCTGGATGGTGGTGAGCGTGTTGTCGTGCAAAGCGCACCGCTTGTCAACCAGGTGAGGTAAGCGCATGTTCAATTACCTTGTCAACGCAGGCCTGAAAAATCGCCTGTTTGTACTTGCGCTGGCTGCCGTACTGATGATTTACGGCGCGCTTACGCTGGTGCGCATGCCGGTCGATGTATTCCCTGACCTGAACCGCCCGACAGTCACCTTGATGACTGAAGCCGGCGGCATGGCGCCGGAAGAGGTGGAGCAGATCATTACGTTTCCGTTGGAAACGACGATGAATGGCATGCCCGGCGTCACGGCAGTGCGGTCGGTATCGTCAGTTGGCTTATCCTTTTTGTACATCCAGTTCGACTGGGGCATGGATATCTACCGGGCCCGCCAGATGGTCTCCGAGCGACTCAATCTCGTGCGCGAGCAAATGCCGCCCGGGATTACGCCGTCCATGGGACCGATTTCGTCGGTCATGGGCGAAATCATGTTGATAGCGATTCCCATCGACCCGCAGAAAATCACGCCGATGGCCACGCGCGAGTATGCGGACTTCGTGTTGCGGCCACGTTTGCTGACGATTCCCGGTGTTGCGCAGGTGATCCCGATTGGCGGTGAAGTGCGTCAGTATCAGGTACAACCGGATACAACCCGTATGGCGACGCTGGGCATCACGCTTGAACAGGTTGAGACGGCGCTGCGCGGGTTCTCGGCAAATACCAGTGGCGGCTTCCTCGAACTGAACGCACGTGAGTATTTGATTCGCAATATCGGCCGTACATCGCGCTTGGAAGACCTGCAAAGGTTGCCGGTGACCGCACGAAATGGCCAGTCGATTTTGCTTAAACAGGTGGCGGAAGTGACGTTCGCTCCTGCCATCAAACGTGGCGACGCCGGCTTCAACGGCAAACCTGCAGTGATCCTGGGTGTACAAAAGCAGCCGGATGCGGATACCGTCAAGCTCACCCGCCAGATCGAAGATGCGCTGGCGGAGACAAAGAAGAGCCTGCCACCGGGCATGGAAGCGCCGCAAGTCACTTTCCGGCAAGCCAACTTCATTGAGTCGTCGATCGGCAACCTGCAAAACAAGCTGATAACGGCAGCAGTGCTGGTCGCGATCATCTTGTATCTCTTCCTCGGCAATTTCCGCACAACGCTGATTTCGCTCACAGCCATCCCGGTGTCGATCCTGATTACGGCGCTCGTATTCAAGTACTTCGGCCTGTCGATTAACACCATGACGCTGGGTGGGCTGGCCATTGCAATTGGCGAGCTGGTGGACGATGCGGTGGTAGGGGTGGAGAACGTGTTACGTCGGCTAAAGCTGCAGCGCGGCCATGCTGCACGCATAAATCCGATTGAACTGATTGTCAACGCCACGTTGGAGGTACGTTCAGCAATTGTGGTTGCCACTACCATCATTGTTCTGGTGTTCGTGCCGCTCTTTTTACTGCCAGGCATGGAAGGAAGGCTGTTTGTCCCGCTAGGCATAGCCTACATCGTGTCGATCCTGGCATCTATGCTGGTGTCGGTAACACTGACCCCGGTGATGGCGTACTACCTGTTGCCAGGCATGAAGCAGCTCGAACACGGCGACCCCGCTTTGGTACGCTGGCTGAAAGAACGATACTCTCGCGGGCTCCAATGGGCACTTTCCCACGCACGCGGATTATTGATTGCTGCTGGTGTGGCAGTTACCCTGGCCGCAGCGAGTATCCCGTTCTTCCCGACCACCTTCCTGCCGCCGTTTAACGAAGGCTCGGTGCTCATAGGCCTGCGCTTAAATCCTGGAACGACCCTTGCCGAAACCGTTCGGTTAGCCAGCCAGGCCGAAGTCCTGGTGAAACAAGTGCCGGAAGTGCAGTATGTTGGCCGCCGCTCCGGTCGCGCGGAGCTCGACGAACACGCCGAGGGAGTGCATGTATCGGAGCTGGACCTCAGCTTGAAACCATCTGACCGCTCCACAGATGAGATTTATGCCGATATTCGCGAAGCACTGTCGACGCTGCCGGCTGCAATCAGCATCGGCCAACCGATTTCGCATCGGATTGACCATATGTTGTCGGGCGTGCGGGCGCAAATCGCAATCAAGATTTTTGGCGATAACCTCGACACATTGCGTGGCCAGGCAGAGGCCTTGCGAGCGGCATTGGCGCGTGTTCCCGGCGTAGCCGACCTGGAAGTTGAAAAACAGGTGTTAACGCCGGAAATCAAGGTCCGCGTTGACTTTGACCGTGCCGAACAATACGGCGTGGCGCCTTCGGTCCTGACCGCTCAGCTGCAAACGCTGATTGATGGGGAGCGTATCACCCAGGTCATCGAAGGGAACCGCCGCTTTAACCTGGTGCTGCGTTTGCCGGACGAGGCGCGATCTATCGAGGGATTGCGCCAGCTCCTGATTGAAACGCCGAATGGGCGGGTACCGCTCGCGAAGCTGGCTACGATTGAAGAGTCGGACGGCCCGAACCAGATATCACGGGACGACGGGCGGCGGCGGATTGTTCTCTCTGCCAATGCACAGGAACGGCCATTGTCGGAAATCGTGGAAGACATACGCGAAGTGATTGCCGATACCAAAATGCCCGAAGGGTACTTCGTTACCATGGACGGGCAGTTCCAGGCGCAGGAACAAGCCAGTCGCCTCATCGCCGTGCTTTCACTGATTTCGGGAGCGATGGTCTTCCTTGTGCTCTACAGCCGCTATCGCTCAACCAGATTGTCGCTGATGATCATGGCCAACATCCCGTTGGCATTGGTTGGCTCGGTTATCGGCCTGTGGCTGTCCGGACAGCCATTGTCTATCGCCGCCCTGATTGGATTCATCACACTCGCCGGCATCTCGACACGGAACGGCATCCTGAAGGTAAGTCACTACATCAATCTTTGTGCTTTCGAAGGCGAATCGTTCAACCAGAAGATGATAGTGCGAGGCTCGCTGGAGCGCTTGACGCCAGTGCTGATGACTGCGTTGGTGGCGGCATTTGCTTTGGCTCCGCTGCTGTTCGAAGCCGAGATGCCTGGCACTGAAATTCTGCATCCGGTGGCCGTGGTGATTTTTTCCGGCCTTGTCAGTTCAACGATCCTGGACACGTTCCTGACGCCGGCAATGTTCTGGCTGTTCGGGCAGAAGTCGATGGAACGCCTCGTAGCGGAAAGCGGTAAAGATGCCTTTTAATCAATTGGTCGCGGCGAGTGCGGATATGCCGCGGCATTCCCCTGAATGATCCGCTCATCAAAGGAACCCCATGAAAAAAATCATTGAGCCCAGCCGGCGACAACAAGCTGGAAGCGAACGGTGCTTTCAAGGTAGCGCCCGGCACGAAGGCCGTCGCAGTAGTAACGCTCGCTGGAAAACCGGCACAAAGCGTACGTTTTCCACGAATTGATCGGAGGTAAGCGGCAAGGGCAGATCGTGTAATGCGGCTTATTTCACTCCCGTCCGGGACCCTGGATCGAACCATCCGAAGCTGACAATACATTCAACACGGGAGGGGCATTCTTCCATCATAGTCAAATGGGACGGATGGGGAATCCTTCCACTATCGTGTCGCCGCAATCCCCCCCACCGTTTCTAACCCGTGGCTCAGGTCCAAGTGACCGGACGTGGTAGACAGTTCAAAGAACGGCGCCCACGTGTACGGTAGCGTGTCCGACGTCAAGGATAGCCGGCGATTCGGCGCCTGCTGGCCCGCTTCGCATTGCTTTTTGTCCGGATCGCCTCAATCGTCGACGCCCGGCCTTAGTGCTCTTGGGAGAAGGGGGGAATCCTTCCACCATAGGCTAAAAATAGCGGGATGAGGGTGAATGTCTCAAGCTAGTCGAACGACGAACGGCGCTTGTAGTGGCGGTTTCCTAAGCTGAAATCGGGAATGTTCCCGGTTCAGTCAAGGAGACAGCCATGACACAGTTACGCCAGCAGATGCAGGCCGACATGGTCGTACGGGGTTTGGCCCCGCGCACGCAGCGCGCCTATATCGATGCGGTTGCCGCCATTGCCCGCTACTACGGCCGTTCGCCGGACCAATTATCGTGCGATGAGATTGAACAGTACCTGCATCATCTGATTGAGGAACGCAAGCGGTCCAGGTCTACCACCAATCAAGCCGTTTGCGCATTGCGTTTCCTCTTCCATATCACGCTCAAGCAGCCCTCCATGTCATTGGCGATCCCGTATCGCCGCATCGGCTCAAAGCAGCCGCACATACTGTCGCGCGATGAAGTGGCGCGGATCCTTACAGCAGCGGGCAAGCTGACCCACCGTACGATCCTGATGACGACGTATGCAGCAGGCTTGCGAGTGGCAGAGGTATGCTCGTTGCGCGTGTCGGATATTGACAGTGAGCGCATGATGCTGCGGGTGTGTTGCGGCAAAGGCGCCAAGGACAGGTACACGTTACTGTCGGCGCAATTGCTGGAGACGTTGCGCCGGTACTGGTACAGCGAACGGCCAGCGTTGTGGCTCTTTCCGAAGGCAAGCAACCCGCATGCGCTGATCAACGTTTGCAATGTGCAATGCATGTTCTATCGCGCCAAGCATGCCGCCGGCATTACGAAACAGGGCGGCATTCACAGCCTGCGGCATGCCTTTGCCACCCACCTGCTCGAGTCGGGTGTTGACGTCCACACCATCCAACGCCTGCTCGGGCATAGCCAATCATCGACGACAGCACACTATTTCCACCTGCAACAGCAGCGGTTGACCAGCACTTCATCACTGCTGGATTTGCTTCCGAACGTCGCACCCCTGCAGCAATAAGCAGTGGCCACCCGTGGCCGGGTTGAGCTGGCCGATATCTTCCGCATCCACGGCGATGACTATCTCGCCACGCATGCGCTTTCCCGTTCCCAGGCCAAGGCATGGCGTGCGATCGTCTCCTGCCGTACCGCAGCGCTCGGCGGCCATGTCGAGCAGTGCACAAGCTGCGGCACCATCCGTCATGTGTACCACTCCTGCCGCAATCGGCATTGCCCGAAATGCCAGAACCGCGCCAAGGAACAATGGGTGACCCAACGTCATCAGGACTTATTACCGGTACCGTACGACCATCTGGTATTTACTCTTCCGCACGTCATCAATCCGCTCGCCGGGGCCCACTTTCGGTGTATCACCGACGTCCTGTTCAAGGCCGTATCAGACACGCTGCTCGAGTTCGGCGCCAATCCCCACTGGTTGGGCGGCAAGCTGGCGTTCTCGCTGGTGCTCCATACGTGGTCGCAGAACCTGATGCGGCACCTGCACGTGCATGCGCTGGTCGCCGGCGGTGCGCTGACCACGGAGCAAAGCTGGATCACTGGCCGGCGTGGCTTCCTGTTTCCGGTCAAAGCGTTATCCAAGGTGTTGCGCGGAAAGTTTATCGGTTTGCTGACTGAACGGAGAGACAGTGGATGCTTCAAGCAAAGCGATGCCAATAACAATGCGACGTGGAATGCGCTGCTGGCCGCGCTGCGCCGGCATGACTGGGTGGTGTATGCGAAGCAGCCGCTCGGCGGACCGGCGCAAGTGCTGGAATACCTGAGCCGCTACACCCACCGAGTGGCAATCTCCAACGAGAGGCTGGTCAGCCTGCATGAAGGCCAGGTCGCGTTCAAGGTTCGCGACAATGCCAACGCTGCTGGCAAGAAGCGCATGGAGCGATTGCCGGCAGACGCCTTTATCGGGCGCTTTTTGCTGCATGTGCTGCCACCAGGCCTAAAGCGCATCTGGCACTACGGGATACTGGCCAGCTGCCACAAGCAGGCCCAACTGGCCGCCTGCCGGGCGACACTACAGGCACCACAGCCAGATAGGCCATTGCTTGAAACGGTGGCGGCCTTCATGCAGCGAGTCGTACAGCTCGATATCACTTGCTGTCCCCGCTGTCACCACGGGAAGTTGCGTGTCGTCGAGGTCATCCCGCCCACGCGCTGTCCCGGCCTATCGACCGGACCGCCGCCATGATGCAGCACGCCTGTTTGCCGCGCACTATGGGACCATGGCGCAATGCAGCCAAAGGGACCGGCTTGACTCCTGCGCCATGTTCCCCCGAAAACCCGCCGGCCTTACCCGACCGTCAGCGGCACGGACTTCCCGGCGCGGTGCCAAAAACCGACAGGTTCCGCCCGCCAGTCGCAGTTTCTTGCCAAACCAGCTACGCTGAAGCTTACAATCCCCATAACCACCGCGGGTGATGGCGGTTCAGTCCAACGGCGTTTATCTGCCGCTGAAACGTTGGAACGCTGATGATGCTCTTATGGGGCGGCAGATAAACTCTATTCGTTAAACGTCATGAACCTTGAGCCGCGCAATCTCGGCATCCCGTTCCCCCCACGCGACTGGTTTTGGCTGCGTGCGGTACTGGTCATCTTTGCCGTTTCCGGACTGCTTGCCTGGATTTACCCTGACTTCGGAATCCCTTATCTGGTTACAGCAGTTTTTGCATTGCCGATACTCGGCCCTTGGTTGCTAAGCGCACGATTCCAGCAGTGGAGTTCTTCGCTTGGATGGGGATCCCGCCTGCTGCTTCTAGCACTTGTCTTTGCCTACCTAAAGTTTGCCAAGTCAGTGTTGGTACCAGCTGTTCTAATCAAGATTGGGGGCGGAGATGTTTAACATGTCGCTGGACACCGACGCTACGCGCCGGTCAGCTCGGCGTTAGGTTGCACCCGCCATGTTCGAAGATGACGTCCCAAGTCCCATCGACCTTCGCCGAATGTCCGACGCAAGCGCCTGGGAGGTCTCCGCGATGGCGAAGCGTCCTTGGCGATCGGAGGTCTTCGCAGCGTTCACGTCCACCCTGACCAGGGCTAAGCCTCGCGTTCGTCGTGTCTTGGAGCTAGGCTCAGGTCCAGGCTTTCTGGCTGAGGTGTTGCTGCGCGAGTTGCCCGAAGTCTCGTACGTTGCGCTCGACTTCTCAGCTGCCATGCATCAATTGGCGGCAGCACGGCTCGGCTCAGCCACTGGTCTGGTCCAGTTTATCGAGCGCAGTTTCCGCGAGGAGGGCTGGACATGCGGCCTGGAACAGTTCGATGCGATTGTCACGAACCAGGCTGTCCACGAGTTACGCCACAAGCGCCACGCGGCGCGGCTTCATGCGCAAGCGAGGAGCCTGCTCGTGGCGGGCGGATCGTACCTCGTATGCGATCATTTCGCCGGCGAGGGTGGCATGAGTAACGATCAACTGTACATGTCGGTGGCGGAGCAGCGTACGGCCCTGTTGCTGGCCGGGTTCTCTCGGGTTGAAGAGCTGTTGGTCAAGGGCGGTCTCGTACTTCACCATGCAACCTAACCCTCCCATCGAGCGGCCGCCCAACGGGCTACGCCCGTCGGCCGCCGCTCATGTCAATCGTTAAATTTCAAATACATGGCAGCGCTATCAATCAAGAAAGCTTTGAAGTATGTATCCCTCCTGGTTATTGCAGCCATAGCGATGCAGCTTCTAATCCAATTCTCTATCGTGACAGATGCTGCAATGCCAGGTGCAGAAAGCTTTCTTCGTGGCTCTCCTCAAGTAGCTCAAGAGGTTGGCAACCTTGAAGAGGTTTCTGTGACTAGATTAGCTCGGTTCCAAGGATCTCCTGGAAAAGAAAGTCCTTATCGTCAGCTTACCTTTAGAGTTAAAGGCGAAAAGACCAGCTGTCTTGTGGTCGTCAGAGCAGAAGAAGGCACGGAGAAGAACTATTCGTACCGGATTATTAGCATCGAGAAATGACGTTAACACACAGATCAAATCTAACTCGTTGCTCGACACGGCCGCTTTGCGCCGGTCAGCTTAATCGTTAGCCGTCATGTCACGCACCGTAGCTGCACGAGCTCTGTCAGTCCTTTGTCATCCCGCGCTGCTGATGCCGGTCGCAGTGGTCGTGGCTGCTGCTACCAAAAGCGCGCCACCAGAAGTTCTTTACTCGGCTGCAGCTGCAACGGTCTTCGCTGCGGTCAGCATTGTCGTCTACAGCTTGGCGCAAGTCCGAGCAGGGCGGTGGTCGCACATAGATGCCTCGGTCCCGGAAGAACGCAGGCAACTCAACCTATTCTTGGCGTTCTTGTTCTTCGGTGGAGCTGCCTTGCTATGGTGGAGCGGTCAGCCTCGGTCCATGTTCACGGGCGTGGCCGTAGCCGGCGCCTTAGTTGCACTCGCGTTCGTACTGCGCACTTGGCTCAAGGTCTCTCTGCACGCCGCCTTTGCAGTGTTCGCCGCATCGTTGTTTTGGCCAAACCCGCCCGCGGTTGCCGTGGTTCTGTTCCTGGCTGCTGGCGTGTCATGGTCGCGCTTGGTATTGCGGCGTCACACACCACAGGAGGTTGTGGTTGGGCTTCTGTCCGGTGGCCTAGCAGGGCTGGGGTTCAATCTCCTCGCGGGTTGAGCACCGAGCGTCAAAATGATGGATAACCCCTCCATCGAGCGGACATGCAACGACAAGCTTCGCCTGCCGCGTCATTCCGCTCATGTCGAACGTTAAAACTCAAATTAATATCCCATGGCTATTGGATACATATTGGCGGAATAGGTGGCTATGCTCGTTGAGATATCGGGACCGCCGTCATTACAAGTTGAAGATTATGGCCTTTTGCAATTTGGCTTTAAGGGGGAAATGATGAGCCATAAGAACGACGCTACATCTAGCGCAACGGTACGTTCGACAGTAATCCTGTTAGGTTGCCTAGTCGTGATGAACGCCCAGGCAGTTCAGCCTTGGTCAGATGGAGTAAAGCCTTTAATCGACCGCCTAGCAGAAATTGATCAGGCACTCTCATGGAATGTAGCCGAATCAATGTCCGAATTCCTGACCGCGTTAGACGTCACTCGTCTCAAACATGAAAAGTCCGCTCTTCTCTTGCAGAGGGGGAAACTAGCAGACTTGCTCAAACTGTCGTCCGAAGTAGCGGAGAGTGGTCTCGTTAGCTACGCAGTCCCAGTCAGAGAAAGTCTTAGCTCATCGCTGGACACCGACGCTGCGCGCCGGTCAGCGTCGCGTTAGGTCCCATCATGACGAGCCGTTCCTCACCCGAAGCCTACGAGCAAGCAGCTCACCGAGTATTGGCGGACCTCCGCTCGCATCTCGGGCTTTCTGCCGTGGAGGGCAAGCAGACTTTGGCTGGACTGAGTGGGACAGACTGGGAGATCGACGCAAAAGTGTGGTTGGAAGGAGGTACAGGGTTCCTGGTAGTCGAGGCGAGCCGCTACACAACTTCCCGCCTAAAGCAAGAGGCCATGGCAGCGATCGCATATCGAATTCAGGATCTCGGGGCTGCTGGCGGCATTGTCGTGAGCCCGCTCCCATTGCAAAGTGGCGCGGAGCTCGTTGCCAAGGCGGCGGGAATTGCGCACGTCCGGCTCGAACCTGACAGCACGACGGAAAACTACTTGGCGGAGTACATGGGCAAGCGCTTCATCGGCGCTACCACGGTCGAAAGTGCCAACGCACAAGATTCCGTGAGTGCCGAAGTGATCAAGGGACCTCCGCGCAATGAGACCTAACAGGTCGTTCGACGCGGACACGCACCGGCATTGCGCCGCGAAGCGTGCTGGTGAGCATACGCCTCGCGGCGCAATGCCGGTGCCTGCCCGTCAACTCCAACGTTATGTCTCATAGGGGGATTCCATGGACGCTGACAAGTACAACCGAGCCGTATCGCTGTTTTGCCCTACATGCGGGCATGACCAGTTCTCTCACGAGGGCGAGTCGAGTTCGAATCAAGTCGTGACCTGTGCTCGGTGTGGGCTGCAGCTTACGCGCGAGGAACTGATCGACCGTAATCGGGAGAACATCCATCTCAATGTCAAAGACATCGAGAAGCAAGTTGTCGGCGACCTGAAGGCGGAGCTTACGAAGGCTTTTCGGGGCAGCAAGTTCATAAAGGTGAAGTGAGATGACGATTGGCCCCAGTGATGTGATTGCCGGCTTGGCGTTCTTTCTCTCTGCGTTTGCAACCTGGAAGACGATTCAGTTCAATGACCGCCAGAAATCAATGATCGAAACTCAGGAGCAACTGAATAAGCGCCTGCTGGAGAAGGAAGAGGCGGATGCGAATGAGGACAAGAAGGCTGATCTCGGCGCCGCGTTTGTGAAGTTGGGGAACAGCAACTACAGGCTGAAGATCTGGAACCAAGGGAAAGCACCAGCGAAGCACGTTCAAATCGAGTTCCCCGCTGGAAGCGACATCGTCATCCAATCAGATGTTGAGCGGAAGTTTCCGCTCGAGGTGCTGGAGCCGCACCACTCTGTAGAACTGATCGCGGCTGTCCACATGGGCAGCAAGAGCAAACACGAAATTCGGTTGCGCTGGGCCGACGGTTTCAGCTCTGCCAATGAAAAGACAAGCTTTCCAACTCTGTGAAATGAGGCATAACATGTCGGCCAACACGGACGCCTTGCGCCGTCCGGCAGCTTCGCCGCCTCCTGGCGCAGGTCGCCGTTCATCTCCAACGTTAAAAGGAAAGGGAACCGCAATGCCAAGTGTGCTGATCGAGGTAAGACGTCAATATACGCAAGAACAGGAAATTGCATTAATCGAGGCGGTCCACGTGGCATTGCGGGATGCATTCAAGATAATGCCAGGCGATAAGAACGT
>JAQGMD010000360.1 GCA_028292565.1 Burkholderia sp.
GCGTTCTGGTACCACTTCGCCATCCTGTTCGAAGCGCTGTTCATCCTGACAGCGGTGGACGCGGGCACTCGAGCCGGACGGTTCATGTTGCAAGACTTGCTTGGTACCTTCGTGCCGTCGATGAAACGTACGGAGTCGATATTCGCGAGCCTGGTTGCGACTGCGCTGTGCGTGGGCGCATGGGGATATTTTCTCTACCAAGGGGTAGTCGATCCGCTCGGCGGCATCAATACCCTGTGGCCGCTATTCGGCATCTCCAACCAGATGCTGGCCGGTATTGCGTTGATCCTGGCAACCTGCGTACTGTTCAAGATGAAACGCGACCGCTATGCCTGGGTCACGAGCGGGCCCACCATATGGCTGCTGATCTGCACATTGACCGCAGGGTGGCAGAAGGTATTTTCCTCTGACCCGAAGGTAGGTTTCCTGGCGCACGCGGAGAGATTCAGTGCCGCTTTCGACAAGGGCCAGGTGCTGGCGCCAGCCAAGTCGATCGAGGAAATGCGCCGGGTTATCTTCAACGACTATGTCGACGCGGCATTGGCTACCTTGTTCATCCTGGTGGTGATCAGCATGCTGATTTTCGGCATCAAGACCATACTTGCCGCGCGCGGCGGAGGAAAGCCGAGTGTCAAGGAAACGCCTTACGAAGCATTGCCGGGCGGCGCGCTGCCTTAGTGATCGGAGACGCTGATGCTAGACGATATCGCCAGGGCAGGCCGTTATATCGGGCAAACCATGCGGCTGATGGTTGGTTTGCCCGAGTACGACACTTACGTGACCCATATGGAAAACACGCATCCCGGGGAGCCGGTGATGACGTACGAAGAATTCTTCCGCGAACGGCAGGCGGCGCGATATGGGGGCGAAGGTCGGGCCGGGCCTTGCTGCTGAGGCGGCGAACCGCAGCTCTTCCCCGGGCGAACGTTTTTCTATCCGGAAAAATACGATCGTTCTTTTCTGCGGTATAGTGAGCGTCTAAAACTCAAACAATTACAATTCCTATCATTGAGCAGAGACCCACTAATAAAGGAAGAGATATGACTGTCGAATACAAAGTCAACGGCGATGTCGCCGTCATTACCCTGAACAATCCCCCGGTAAATGGCCTCGGTCATGCGACCCGCGCCGCGGCGGTCGAAGGGTTGAAAAAGGCGCAGGAAGACAGCGCGGTCAAGGCGATCGTCATTACCGGCGCAGGCAAGGCGTTTTCCGGCGGCGCGGACATCAAGGAATTCAATTCGCCCAAGGCGCTGGCAGAGCCGACCCTGCACACGCTGATCAACGTCGTCGAGAGTTCGGAAAAGCCCGTGGTCGCGGCCATCCACACTGTGTGCATGGGTGGCGGGCTTGAGCTCGCGCTCGGTTGCCACTACCGTGTCGCATCGCCGGGCGCGCAGATCGCGCTGCCGGAAGTCAAGCTCGGCATCCTTCCGGGCGCCGGCGGCACGCAGCGTCTGTCGCGCGTGCTCGGCCTGGAAATGGCCCTGAACATGATCGTATCCGGGAATCCGGTGCCTTCCGAAAAACTGGCCAAGACCGGACTCTTTAGCGAGCTGGTCGAAGGCGATCTGCTGGAAGGCGCAATCGCGTTCGCGAAAAAGGTTGCGGACAAACGTCCCCTGCCGAAGGTGCGCGATATCAAGATCGATTATCCGAACCATGAAGCGTTCCTGCAATTCTCGCGCAACACCGTTGCGGCAATGGCCGGCCCGTTCCCGGCTCCGCTGAAGTGTGTCGAGGCGGTAGCTGCCGCCGTGACACAGAAGTTTGACGAAGGCATGAAGACCGAACGCGCGCTGTTTGTGGAGCTGGTGCAGACCAACGAGTCGAAGGCTTTACGGCACTTCTTCTTCGGCGAGCGCGCAGCGGGCAAGATACCGGATGTGCCGGAAGGTACACCGACCCGCGAGATCAAGAGCGTTGCTGTGGTCGGTGCGGGCACCATGGGCGGCGGCATTGCGATGAACTTCGCGAACGCCGGCATTCCGGTCACCATTCTGGAAATGAAACAGGAAGCGCTCGACAAGGGCCTGGCGACGATCCGCAAAAACTACGAAAACACCATGAAGAAGGGCAAGCTGACGCCCGAAAAATTCGAGCAGCGCACCGGCCTGATCAAGGGCACCTTGTCGTATGACGAAATCGCCCAGGCCGACATCGTGGTGGAAGCCGTGTTCGAAGACATGGGCGTCAAGGAGCAGGTGTTCAAGAAGCTCGACGAAGTGATGAAGCCCGGCGCCATTCTCGCCTCCAACACTTCGACCCTGGACGTCAACAAGATCGCCGGCTTCACCAAGCGTCCGCAAGACGTGATCGGCTCACATTTCTTCAGTCCTGCCAATGTGATGAAGCTGCTGGAAATCGTGCGCGGAGAAAAGACCGGCAAGGATGTGCTCGCCACGACGATGGCACTGTCGAAGAAGATCAAGAAAACCGGCGTGGTATCCGGCGTATGCGACGGCTTCATCGGCAATCGTATGATCGAACAATACAGCCGCCAGGCCGGCTTCCTGCTGGAAGAGGGCGCTTTACCGGAGCAGGTCGACAAGGCGATCGAAAAATTCGGTTTCGCGATGGGCCCGTTCCGCATGGGTGACCTCGCAGGCAATGACATTGGCTGGTATATCCGCAAGCGCCGTTACGTTGAAAAACCGGAAATCAGCTATTCGAAGACGGCCGACCTGCTGTGCGAAATGGGCCGCTTCGGCCAGAAGACCGGCTCAGGCTGGTATGACTACAAGGCGGGCGACCGCAAGCCATATCCGTCGCAGATCGTCAACGACATGATCGTCAAGCAATCGGCCGATCTCAATATCGAGCGCCGCAAGGTCAGCGACCAGGAGATCGTCGAGCGCCTGGTGTATGCGCTGGTGAATGAAGGCGCAAAGATCCTGGAAGAGGGGATCGCGATGCGCGCTTCGGATATCGACATGGTC
>JAQGMD010000362.1 GCA_028292565.1 Burkholderia sp.
CTTCTTTTTTCTTGCGAACGTGTTGCTCGTCGTCGCCATAGCTCGCTATGGCTCCTCCTCACGCCTTGCACCGCATCCCGCGACGGCCGCCAAATTGCCCAACTTATCCCTGCGCGATGCCTAATCGCCCGGCATGCCGCCGCAACTGGTGAAGCATCAGCGCGGCGGCAAGCCCGGCGATGGTGTCGATCAGCACATCCGTGACAAGCGCGTGGCGAAATGGCAGGAAATATTGATGTAGTTCATCGACCGCGCCGGCGACAGCGATCAGCAGGGTTACGGTGCGCACCGATGCGTTGCGCAGACCGAACCACAGCAGTCCGGCAAGGCAAAAATAGAACAGCAGATGGTAAATCTTGCTGAAGTTTTCCCGCCCGGGCAACGCCTGGACGGTCGGCTCCACCGCGCCCAACGCGAGCATCAGGAGGTAGAGCAGGATTGCAGTTGCCAGATAAATCTGGCGTGGAATGGCGGAAGCGAGGGAATAGAATGTTTTCATGAATCGTTGGCGCGGCGCCTTGCGGAAATCCGGATGACGTTGACCGAAATCCTTATTTTCCTCGTTTATCGCCGGCGGTTCTTGATGCAACCCGGTTGTTCGCAGCGAAGCAGGGTGCGCAAGGCGCACCCTATCGAAACCCGCTAGTATCGGTACACCCGATCATTCTCAATCCGCACTCGGCTGCCGACCCGCAGCTCGGCAACGTTGTCCTGCAACAGCGTCCGATACCCACCATTGTCCAGCCGCACACCCACCTGATACATCTGCTGCGCGTTGCCGCGTTGCTCCATCTGGTTTCCCACCATGGCGCCACCCACCACACCGGCAACGGTCGCGGCGGTTTTTCCCCTGCCACCGCCTACCTGGTTTCCGAGTATCCCGCCGACCAGGCCACCAACCACCGTGCCGGCGCCTATGCCGGTCTGACTGCTGCCGGTGGTATGCGATGTCTCGATCGAATGGACGACGCCATATCCGCTCGAATCAGAGCGCGACGGCGCCGGATAGGACTGCGTACCAGCAGGATAAGATTGCGTACCAGCAGGATACGAGCCTGTAGCCGGCACGCCAACATGGCTCTGACTGGCGCAGCCGCCAAGGATGGCAGTAACCAGTACTGCGGCCGTGGCGATTCGGTAATTCGTTTTCATAAAAGCTCCAATACGAGTATCCGGGGTTACAAATTAGTGGCTGTAGTAGCGACGATCGTCACGATCGTGACGACGCTCATGCCGGTCGTGATCATGGCGCTCATGCCGGTCGTAGTGGCGGTAATGTCCGTGCCGGTGGCCACGATGATTTTCATGAGGATAGCCTTGCCGCACGATGGTGCGCCGTTCAACGATCACCGGTCGCACATCTTCGTGGATGACACGAGGCTGGCTATAAACAACCGGTGGCGGATAGCCGCCGCCACTACCGACAGTGACTGCCCAGTCGACGTCGTTCCGTGCCATTGCGGGTGAGGCGCCGAGCATGGCTACAGCGGCAATGCTTACGGATACAAGGGCAAGGTATTTCTTCATGATGGTCCTCCGTTGTTGTTACGCTTATTAAACGCGAACTTGCCAACGGCAACCATCTTGAATCGGTAAGGTTTGCAACAAGTTGTATCAGGCGGACCGCATCATTGCGCAAGGTGCGTCATGGTGGTTCGGTCCTGCCCCGATGGAGTGTGGCCAGGATGAACAAAGCCAGCAAAGTGCTGAGGATCGCCGTCAGTTCCATCCCCATGCCTGCGGCTATGCCGATCGCCGCCGTCAGCCAGATGCTGGCTGCGGTGGTCACGCCCCTGATTTCCCTGTCCTGGGAGAGTTTGATGATAGCGCCGGCGCCGAGAAAGCCGATGCCCGATACGACGCCCTGAATCACCCTGCTCATGTCAGGGGCGGTCATGCCCGCCTGTATCGGCACCAGCACGAAAAGCGCCGCGCCGAGTGCGACCAGCATATGCGTACGCAAGCCTGCGGCGACACCCTTGGTCTCGCGTTCGTATCCGAGCAAGCCACCAAGAGTTATGGCAACCAGAAGGCGGACACAGACGCGTGTCACCTGTTCAGCATCTGCGAGATCGGAAAATTCTTGCCGGATGGTCGCCCATACCGTCGTCCATAGATCAGTCATCCGCTATTTTAACTGATTGGTGTCACGATATTTTGATGGACCGCAACAGATACCCGCCGTGTAAACGGAGAATCGTGCATCACTATGCAGGCAAGCCGCATACAATTAACGAAACAACCACGAGGAAAAACCGTCATGGCCGGAGCCAGTCTTTTAACACTGATCGACGATATCGCAACCATCCTGGACGACGTGTCCGTGATGACCAAAATCGCCGCAAAAAAAACCGCGGGGGTACTGGGCGACGACCTTGCGTTGAATGCGCAGCAGGTCTCGGGCGTGACGGCCGACCGCGAATTGCCGGTGGTATGGGCGGTGTGCAAGGGGTCGCTGATCAACAAGCTGATTCTGGTGCCGGCCGCACTCGCGATCAGCGTGTTCGCACCCTGGGCGGTGACGCCCCTGTTAATGGTGGGCGGCGCATTTCTCTGCTATGAAGGATTCGAAAAGCTGGCGCACAAGATGTTGCACGGCAAGGCTGAGGACGATGCACACCATGCGGAGCATCTGAAAGCGTTGACTACGCCTGCCGTCGATATGGTTGCACTCGAAAAAGACAAGATCAAGGGTGCTGTACGCACCGATTTCATCCTCTCCGCCGAAATCATCGCCATCACGCTCGGTACAGTGGCCGATGCGCCATTCAGTCAACAGGTCATGGTGCTCGCCGGAATAGCGGCGATCATGACCGTGGGTGTCTATGGCCTGGTGGCAGGAATCGTGAAGCTGGACGACCTGGGACTGTACCTCAGCCGCAAGGCCAGCGCCCTGGCGAGAAAAACCGGCGAAGCGATCCTGACCGCCGCGCCTTACATGATGAAGGGCCTGTCGATCCTCGGCACCGCCGCGATGTTCATGGTGGGGGGAGGCATCCTGACCCACGGCATTCCGCCGGTCCACCATTTCATCGAAGAGCTGGCGCATGCCGCCGGCTCAGTACCGGGAATCGGCGGAGTGCTGGCAGCAGTGACGCCTACGCTGCTCAGCGCGGTGGCCGGGATTCTCGCCGGCGCGATTGTACTGGCGGGGGTTACGATCATCGGACGGCTGTTTAAAAAAACCAGGGCACAGGCCTGACTCTACTGGTTTGTCACCTGCACCGAGATGACGCAGGTTGGGATGCGAATCCCAACATTCGGACCTGGTGCAACCCACGGCTTCGTTGGACGGTACCGTGTTGAGGTTAGATCCCAAGGTCGACGCAGGTTGGAATTCCAATTCGCCGCCCGCAAAAAAGCCATCCGATGTGCAAAGCAAGAATGTCGTGGTTTGCATCCCAACCTGCGCACTACCATTCTGATCAAGCTGACGGTATGCCGACAAACAGGGGGAGATAACGGTATCATTCAGACTCCAGATACGAACCGGCATTGTCGCTTACATGAATCAGAATTTTTACACGCCACAACAAGCCTTGGAAGGCCCGGCATTTTCCCGGGGATTCCGGATTGTCGCGACCATTTTCGTGGCCGCGATTCTTTACGGTGGAACGCACGCGGTTCTTACTATGCCTGAAGGTGCGATTACCGCGTTGGACATCCGCTTGAAGCTATTGGTCGCAGGCGCAGCGCTCCTGCTGCTCTATACGACCTACTGGTTTCACGTAGCACGGATCAGTATCGATGAACAAGGTATCACGCAGACCTGGATCTTCAAAAAGCGAGTCCTTTGGACCGAAGTGATCAGTGCGCGCCTGATGGCTGTGCCGAAAACAGAATTCATATTCCCCCCTCGCCTGATCATCTCGTCCGGGTTCGGGCGCTTCAGGGCATTCAATGGCGGTGACACGGCGATCTGGCAGGAATTCGCGCGGATTCATTTGCACTACCGGAAAAAGTAACTCCACCCCCGGCACAACAAAGCAAAAAGCCCGCATCACACAGATGCGGGCTTTTTGCTTTGCGCCGCCGCGCGTTTATTTCGTCGCCGCCGGTTCCCCTCCGTCGTTATACGGTGACATGTTCCTCATGAAGTCATTCGCATCGGGCCTATTGTCCTGACCGTCGTCCGGCACCTCGATCGTGATCTTGTCGATGTCCACCACTTCGTTTTTGTCGAGCCAGTATGTTACCGACTGCGGCCATACGATTACCACGACCACCAGCAGGAGCTGCATCACGACCCATGGGAGGGCGCCTATATAGATGTCTGAACTCTTGACTTCTTTCGGTGCGATGCCGCGCAGGTAAAACAGCGCGAATCCGAACGGCGGATGCATGAACGAAGTCTGCATGTTTACACATAAGAGCACGCCGAACCAGATCAGGTCGATCCCCAGTTTTGACGCAATAGGCACCAGCAACGGCAAGACGATGAACGCGATTTCGAAGAAGTCGAGGAAGAACGCGAGAAAGAACACGAACACGTTGACGAAGATCAGGAAGCCCACTTGCCCGCCCGGCAGGTCGGACAGCAGGTGTTCGATCCAGAGTCCGCCATCCACGCCCTGGAAGACCAGCGAAAACACGGTCGAGCCGATCAGAATGAAGATCACCATCGCGGTAATACGCATGGTGGACTCCATCCCTTGTCGCACGAGTTCCCAGGTCAAACGCTTATGCATCGCCGCTAATACTATAGCGCCGACGGCGCCCATCGCACCCGCCTCGGTCGGCGTCGCAAGCCCCATGAAAATGGTGCCTAACACCAGGAAGATGAGCACCACTGAGGGCACCATGCCCCACAGCACCCGCTTCCACAATTTCCAGCCATGATCGGTACGCGCTTCGTCCGGCAATGGGGGAACCCACTGCGGCTTGATGATTGCGACTGCCGCGATGTAGAGCAGGAAGATCCCGACCTGCAGAATCGACGGTCCGATCGCTCCCTTGTACATGTCGCCGACCGACCTGCCGAGCTGGTCGGCGAGAACCACCAGTACCAGCGAAGGCGGGATCAGTTGGGTGATCGTCCCCGAAGCGGCAATGACGCCGGTTGCGAGCCGCATGTTGTAACCATAGCGCATCATGATCGGCAGCGAGATCATACCCATTGCAATTACGGAAGCGGCAACCGTGCCGGTGATCGCGCCCAGGATCGCTCCAACGATGACAACGGCAAAGGCCAGGCCGCCGGGAACTTTCCCGAACAATTGCCCGGTCCCTTCAAGCAGGTCTTCGGCCAATCCGCACCGCTCCAGGATCGCTCCCATGAAAGTGAAGAACGGGATCGCAAGCAGTAAGTCGTTCGACAGGATACCGAATATGCGCAACGGCAAATTGGACATGTACTGCGCGGGAAAGAAACCCAACCAGATACTGAGTGCGCCGGCGCTGAGGCCCAGCGCGGCAAGCGAGAATGCGACCGGAAATCCGATCAACATCACGAACACCAGGGCGCCAAACATCAATGGCGCCATGTTATTCAAAGTGATCATTGCAACGGCCTTTCGTACTGGATGTCCATGTTAAAGCTGCCGACAAGATAGCCGATACGCTTGATGATTTCAGATATGCCCTGCGCGGCCAGCATTGCAAAGCCGATCGGCAGCATGATTTTTACAGGCCAGCGGATGAGGCCGCCCGCATTCGACGAGGTTTCACCAGAGGTGTAAGCATCGAGAAAGAATGGCCAGGACATCCACAGGAGGATAAGGCAGGTGGGCATCACGAACAGGATCATGCCGAGGAGATCGACCCATGCCTGCGTACGGGGTCGGAAACGTCCGTACATGACATCCACTCGCACGTGCTCGTTACGTTTGAGCGTATAAGCGGCGCCCAGCAACACAATACCGGCAAACATGTACCATTGAATTTCGAGCCATGCGTTCGAGCTCAGGTCGAGTGCATAACGGCTCGCGGCGTTGCCTGCGCTGACAAGGCAGGATAGCAGCACCATCCACACAGCGACTTTCCCGACCTGTTCGTTGAATTTATCAATGAACCCGGACAGGGATAAAAAAAAAGACATTATTTCTACTCCGAGAGATCTGCCCGATGAGACGTGCCGGCAACCACATGATGGCTGCCGGCCGATACTTCGTTACTTGCTTGCCCGGGTGGCTGCAGCGAAGGTGTAGTTGTCCAACGTGCTTTCGGCGACGCGGAACCAGCTGGCCTGGCTTTGCTGGAACTGCTTCCATTGCGGATAAATCGCTTTGAAATCCGGATTCTTTTCGCTGAGTTCGGCGAACAGTTCGTTCGAGGCTTTGTAAGCGGCGTCCATCACGTCCTTGGGGAAGAACGCAAGCTTGGCGCCTTGTCCCAACAGCTTCTTCAGCGAATCCGGATTGCGCGCGTCATACTTCGCATTCATCTTCATGGTCTGCTCGTTTGCCGCTGCTTCGAATGCCGCTTTGTATGTCGGGGACAGCGCTTCCCACGCCTTGGCATTGACCATCGACGTAATCGATGCACTGCCTTCCCACCAGCCCGGCGCATAGTAATGCTTGGCGACGCGATGGAAACCGAGCTTCTCGTCGTCGACTGGGCCGATCCATTCGGCCGCATCAATGGTGCCCTTTTCCAGCGCCGGGTAGATATCCGAGGTGGTGATCTGCTGCGGAATCACGCCGAGCTTTTCGAGCACCATACCGCCCAGGCCGCCGACGCGCATTTTCAGGCCTTTCAGGTCGGCCACCGACTTGATCTCCTTGCGGTACCATCCGCCCATCTGCACGCCGACGTTGCCGCAGACAAAATTGACGATGCCATATTTCTTGTACAGTTCACGCAGCGCTTGCAGTCCACCGCCGTACTGAATCCACGCATTGTGTTGGCGGGCGTTCAGGCCGAACGCCAGGCCGGTATCAAACGCGACAGCCGTGTTCTTGCCGATATAGAAGGATGCCAGCACGTGATTGCATTCGATCGTGCCGTTGCTCACCGCATCCATATTCTGGGCCGGGGGCACGATCTCGCCGCCTGCGAATGGGCGGATCTCGAAGCCGCCTTCGGTCAGTTCACCGACGCGTTTGCAAAATTCTTCGGCCGAGCCGTAGATGGTGTCCAGGCTCTTCGGCCAGCTGGTCGACATGCGCCATTTGACTTGCTGTTTGGTGCCCTGTGCCATCGCGGGAATCGCGAGGCCTGCCAGTGCAGCGGTGGTCCCCGCCTGCGTCAGGAATTTACGTCTTTGCATGTACTCCTCCGGTTTAGTGAAAATGGTTTTTTTATCCGACTGCTACGCTGTGCGCCTTGGGCTTTTCTCACCTTCTTCGGCATGTACTACCTGCCTGGGAAACGCACCATGAAAATCGCGGTACGCTTCCTTTAGCAAGCGCCGTGCCGGGCACACGCGCTGACCATACTTTGAGCCAGATTTCTTATGATTTACTCAGCGTACTGAGTAATCTAACGCTTGTCAATACTAGACGTCCGAGTGATTGGCGTCCGTTTTACACTCGTGGATGCGGCACTAGTGCAGTGCGCGCTCTGCACTCATTTGTGGCCATCGCCAGACCGCGGGTCATGCAATCTGCGGAACGTTGGGATTACATCCCAACCTACAGGTCGGCCTTCGCTATTGCGGCCAATGCTTCATCGCGCGTCATCACCGCCGCATACTTCTGCTGCATGTCGAACAGATTCGCATCATGCGGCCCAATCGCCCTGTCGCCGACACAGTCCGACAATACGAGCGGACGGAAGCCGAGCGACATCGCATCGACCACGCTGGCGCGAACGCATCCACTTGTCGTGCTGCCGGCAATAAGCACCGTCTTGACCCCGCGCTGCGTCAACCACGCAGCCAGCGGCGTGCTGAAGAATGCCGATGGCACGGTTTTGCGCACCACCAGTTCATTGTCGAGCGGCGCGAGCTGCGGAACGATTCCGCTGTTCGGTTCGTCTTCTTTCAGGGTCAGCAGGCCCGGCACCTTCATTGTGAAGATGTTATTGTCGGCGCCGCCGTCGGCAAACACGATCCGGGTGTGCGCAACCGGCCAGCCGCGCTCCCGCGCCATCTTCAGTACGGGGACTGTGTTGGCGATCGCTTGCGGGATATTGCCGCCGCCGAAGACCTTCGGATCGGCGAAGCCGTTGACGAAATCGACGATGACGAGTGCGAATGGGGGCTTTAGTTCAAGCTGTGTGCCGAAGCCCTGGCGTTCGTAGGTTTTTAGTTCTTCTTGCATGCGTTCCTTTTGCTATTCCTGTTTTGACGTTTACCGATGCGGGCACTCTCCCCCCATCCCGGTCTTCCCCCTGCAAGGCCCTGCAAGGGGGAAGGTGAGATCAGGAAGAGCGCAGGCTAAGTTTGCCTTTGGTGACAACATCGACACCATCGACCCGAACGGTACAGTTACGTACCGGGATATCAATATGGCAAGCAGTAGTCCGACTCCCCCCCGCCTCATTATTCGGCCCCAGCGAGCAAAGGAAGTTACCTTCAAACGCCCGCGCATCCTGCGCAATCGTCTGCTCCTTGTCGTACAGCGCGAGCGTCGACCACCGCGCACGCGGCTGCAGGCCCCAGCCGATATGCGACATTGCATATGCCTCAGGATCATTAAACGAATCCATGTAGTCGTTCAGCAGGTCAGCGTCGACGCCGCCTTCGATCTTGGTGCAGTAGCCGTCCTTCAGGGTCAGCTGGACCGGATCCTGCAGATAGTATTTCTGCGGCAGCAGGATGTCACCACGATCGAGCACGATGCGGCCGTTGGTCTTGCGTTCATCCGGCCAGGTCAGAACGAATCCACTCGGCCAGTGATCCCAGCGGCCCGGCTCGTCGCAGTATCCGTATTCAGAGATGACTGGGAATTCGCCGAGTGCACAACGCAGGTCGGTGCCGGCTTCGGACACGATATGCATTTCCTTCGCGCCTTCCAGCTTCTTTGCGGCCGCAAGTACACGTTCGCGATCGCCTTCCGTCGGGACCAGGCGCGCGAGCACTTCAGGCGGTTCCACCGCGAGCAGGATCTTGGTTCCCGACGCAAGGATCTCGTGCTGTTCTGGCGAGAACAACAAGGTCATCAGGTCGAGCACCATGTCGCTCTCTTTCAACGCGGCGATCGCGGCGCGGTTGCCGGTCAGCGGCGTCGTGCCGAGATAAGCGAGCGGATCGCGGCTGTGCGCTTTTTCGCCGTTGACCGGCGGCAGGTCGAGCCGGTTGACGATCGCGCCCATCGATGAGGCCGCGATCACCGCGGTCTGCAACGTTTGCGGATGCGTCGAGCCGGACGTAAGAATGGTGACGGTCTGGCCTTTTTCCAGTTTGGAAAGCCTGAGGACCTGTTCCCATGCCTTGATCATTTCGTAATCGCTGATCATTGGATCTCTCCTTGAGTGAATTGCGCTGAAGTTACTTCAGTTTGAAAATGCGCTCGGCATTGCCGTAGCAAACCAGCTTCCGGGTCGTTTCATCCATCGGTGCCTGTTCGATAAAGCGTGCCGCCGCTTCCGTCGATTCATACGGATAGTCGACTGAGAACATGACCGCTTGCGAGCCCATTTCGCCGATCGCGCCGATCAGTGACGGCGCCGAGCAGACGCCGGACGTGGTGATCAGAATATTGGAGCCGAAATACTCGGACGGTTTGCGCTTGAGCTTGACGCCGTGCGGATATACCGCGAAGCGGCTGTCGAAGCGCCAGCGCAGGAACGGCAGGCCTTCGCCCATGTGGCCGATGATTACCTTGAGCTTGGGAAAGCGATCGAATACGCCGCCGAACAACAGCCTTAGCGCATGGGTTCCGGTTTCCACACCCCAGCCCCAGGTCGCGCCGGCCAGTTCCGGATGCCCGTTCACCGAATACGGATCACGGAATGCGTTAGCGGGATGCAGGTACAGCGGCGCATCCAGTTCCTGCATCATTTCCCAGAACGGGTCGTATGCGGGATCATCGTAATAGACGCCGTTGGTATGCCCGTTCACCATGGAGCCCTTGAATTTCAGGGTGTTCATCGCGCGCTCCAGTTCCTGCGCAGCGGCGCGCGGATCCTGCATCGGCAAATGGGCAAAGCCGGCGTATCTGGTCGGATGGCGGGCAATCTGTGCGGCGAGGAAGTCGTTGTTTTCCTTTGCCTGGAAAATCGCCCGCGCAGTATCAGCTTCGGCCTGCACCCCGGGGCCGGACTGCGACAGGATCACCATGTCGATACCGGCATCATCCATTTGCTTCAGGCGGAGATCGTCGAAGTCACCGAGCATTTTCGCGAGGGCGTTACGGCTGGCCTCGTCTATGTTTTTGAAAAAGACCTGCGAATACTCCTGGAAGGCCGGCGCCATGAAATGCTCTTCCAGGGCGATTTTTCGGATATGTGGCATACACTGTTCCTTGTTTAATAATCAGGGCAATCACTAAAATTTTTCAAGCGTGGGCGCAGCGCGCCCACTTGGGGCTTAACCGCCAAACACGCGTTTGATTCGTGCCCACACGATACTCAGCATTGTTTTCGCCATGCTGGGCTGTGATGCGGACAGCTGCTCCACCGTGGCGCCACCCATGCGCGCCGACAAATTGCGGCCGAAGTCGGCAATCATGCGTGACACGAAATCCTTCACCAGCCCCGATCGCGAGAACTGTGCGAGCGCGCCTTGCAGCATATGGTCAAGCGTGATTTCAACCTTTGTGCGGCCGCCATCGATACCAAGTACGCGGTATCCCACATCGCCCTTCGCGCGCGAATTGCTGATCGTGTCGGTGCCGGCGCCGCGCAAGGTGCCGACTCGTTTGGCATCATCGCGCTCCAGCATCGCCGAGCCATTGAAGGCAGCGGTAATGGGACCGAATTTGATCGCGATCCTGCCCTTGACCGTCTTGCCTTCGCTCTCGAGCACTTCGGCGCCGGGCAGGCAGGATGCGAGCGCCCTCACGTCGCTCATGAATGCCCATACCTGTTCCGGACTGAAGTCCACGGTGAAGCTGTCTTCGATTCGCGACCACCCCTTGCGGTTTTCACCCGGCGCGGCCTGCTCTTCCCTGGCGACCGGCCCTGCAGTGGATGCGACAGCGGACGCCTCGAATGCCTGCATTTTTCCGGCACTGACGGGTATAGCCATTGCCTGCGTCGACTGTACGGGGGTATCAGAAACCGGGTTTGCCTTCAGGTCGGCCAACACCGACTGGATGGCGCGCACTATGCCGACATAGCCGGTGCAACGGCAAAGATTACCGGACAGCTCGACGCGAATACGCTGTTCATCGGCGTCAGGCAGCCTGCGTACGATGTCGTAAGCGGTCGCGAGCATGCCAGGCGTGCAGTAGCCGCACTGCAGCGCATGTTCGCGCGAAAAAGCTTCGCGCAATTTCGCCATCCACGGATCGTCGCCGTAGCCTTCGATGGTTCGAACGTCTTTGCTATCGCACGCAACAGCGAAAGTAATGCAGGATCGTACCGGCTTGTCATCGACCAGCACCGTACACGCACCGCACACCCCGTGTTCGCAACCGAGGTGGGTGCCGGTGAGACCACAATGCTCACGCACGAAGTCGCCGAGATGTGTGCGCGGTGTGGCATCACGCTGGATCCACTCGCCGTTGAGGTGCAGCCGTATCGGTTGCGGTCCGGCGGTGAATTCCGCCGTGATATTTTCATTCATTTTCATGTTGCCCCCAGTGCCTGTCTGACGCTGCGCTTGACCGCAGCAACGATTAAACGGCGACCTATCTCATCCCTGCCCGGTGTCGCCTGCGCCACCGCTTCCTTTACCGCCGCATCCGACAGTGCGTCGATGCCACTGCGCGCGATGTCTGCAGCGAGCTTCGGCAACAGGGCCGGCGCGCCGTCCAATGCGCCAATCGCAATGCGGGCGATGCCGCGTTCGGGATCGAACACCGATGCGCAACTCGCTTCCGCAAATTCGCCAGTCTTGCGGCAGAACTTGTAGTATCCCCAACGCATAGCGTTCGAATACTGCGGCACCAACACGCCGGTCAACAGATCGCCACTGCCGAGCGCAGTGGTGAATGCGCCGGACATGAATTGCGACATCCGGATGGTGCGCTGTCCCTGCGCAGACACGCATTGAAGCTGCGCATCCAGCGCCATCATCGTCAGTACCCAATCGGCGGCGGGATCGGCATGCGCAAGGCTGCCTGCCATCGTGCCGCGATTGCGCACCGCGCGATAAGCGATCGTTCCAGCGATATGACACAGCATCTGCGCCAGCGGCGACGATTGACCCAGCAACGAGTCGAGCTTGCCATCCTCGATTTCGGCATGCGTGGTCGCGCCGCCGATCCAAAGGCCATCCGTCTTCTGTTCAACGATCCTGATTTCATCGAGGCCGGATACATCGACCAGCAATTGCGCCCGCACCAGGCGCAGGTTCAGCATTGGGCCGAGTGACTGGCCGCCGCCGATCGGCTTGGCAGCATCGGTTTGTCCGAATACGCGCACTGCCTCGATTACCGAGGCGGGACGCTGATAGGCGAAAGCAGCTGATTTCATAGTGCCTCCACTTTTTCCGGGGTAGCGGCAGCGACGGCTGCGGGGACTTTTGCTCCAGCCCGTGCAATCGCTTCGAGCAGCCTGTGCGGCGTCAGCGGCGTTTCGTTGACTTCCGCACCGAGGACGCGAATCGCGTCATTGACGGCATTGAAAATCGCAGCCGGCGGAGCGATGGCACCACCCTCACCCACGCCCTTCATGCCAAACTCGGTATTCGGCGACAGCGTTTCGAAATGATCCATGCGGAAGCTTGGTACCTCTGTGGCGCCCGGCAGCATGTAATCCGCCAGCGTTGACGTCAGTGGCTGTGCATTGTCGTCATACAGCACTTCTTCATACAGCGCGGTACCGATGCCTTGCGCAGCGCCGCCATAGGTCTGGCCCTCCACCACCATCGGATTGATCATGCGTCCGCAGTCTTCCACGATCACGTAGTCGAGGATCTCGACCTGCCCGATTTCCGTGTCGACCGCGACCAGGCAGGCGTGCGTTCCGTAACTGAATGCGCCGCTGTCGACTTTCGGCTTGTATCCCATCGTGATTTCCAGTCCGGCCGGATCCACGTCCGGCGGCAGGCGTTGCGGTGTGACGTACCACGCGCGCGCCATGTCCGCCAGCGTTACGCGTTGATCTCCCGCAGTGACCGCGCCGCGGTCCAGTGCCACCGTCTCTTCGGGCTGCTGCAACATGTGAGCGCCGATTTTCCGCAGCCTCGGCAACAGGGCCTGGCATGCCTTCGACACCGCGCCGCCGCTCATCACGATCGAGCGTGATGCGTAGGTTCCGGTCGAGAACGGGGTGGCGCCTGTGTCACCATGCACTACATGGATTTTGTCGACAGGGACGCCAAGGATTTCGTTTGCGATCTGCGCCATCGTCGTTTCCATTCCCTGGCCGTGGGAATGCACTCCGACGCGCACTTCAAGCCCGCCATCGGGAGTGATCCTTACGGTAGCGAGGTCATAGCCCGGAACAACCGGCAATCCCCATGCTGCAAATACTGACGTGCCGTGTGCCGATTGCTCGGTGTAGTGCGCGAAGCCGACACCGATCAGGCGTCCGTCCGCTTCACCCTGCTCCTGTCGCGCGCGGATCGCCTTGAAATTGATCATCTCCACCGCGCGCTTCAGGCTCGCCTGGTAATCGCCGCTGTCGTACAGTTTATTGACGACATTCTTGTAGGGCATGGCGCTCGCAGGCACCAGGTTTTCATAGCGCACTTCCCAGGGTTCGCGTCTCACTTCATGCGCGATCGCATCCATCATGAGTTCGATGGCGAAGCAGACGCCGGTACGTGCGACACCGCGATACGGGAGGAAGCCCGGCTTGTTGGTGGCAACGCATTCGGTGTGGACGCGATAGCCGTGGAAATCGTAGGGGCCCGGAAGATTGCCGGTCGCCTGACCCGGTTCCAGAGCCGTTGTGAAGGGCCACGCCGAATAGGCGCCGCTGTCGATGATGATCTTCGCATCCAGCGCCAGCAGGCGGCCGTTGCGATCGGCATATGCAGTCATGTCGTAGTGATGCTGGCGGCAATTCGCGCCGGCGGTCAGGTGCTCGCGCCGGTCCTCGATATAGCGGAATGGTTTCTTGAAGTGCATCGCCAGCCATGCGACGCACAGTTCCTCCTGCTGCAATACGCATTTATATCCGAACGCGCCGCCTACATCCGGCGAGATCACGCGTATCTGGCCCTGGTCGAGCCCGAGGTAAATGGCCAGCCCGGTACGGATCAGGTGCGGAACTTGCGTCGAGGTATACACGATCAGCTGGTTAAACTGGTTGTCCCAGTATGCGAGTACCGCTTTACCTTCCATCGGCGTCATCACCTGGCGCGCGAGGTTCACTTTTTTCTTGACGATCACCGGCGCGTTTTTTGCCAGCGCTTCGAATCCGTTGTCTACCTTCAGCGTCAGGAACAGGTTATCGTCCCAGTGCTCATGCACACGCACGTCGGTATTTTCCATCGCCGTGAAAGCATCGGCGAGCGGTGTCAGTTCTTCGAGGTCGAGTTCGATGCGCTCCGCAATGTCTTCCGCCTCCGCACGCGATGCGGCAAATGCCATCGCGACGGGCTCGCCGGCGAAGCGCACTTTCCCGCGCGCCAGGGGCGAATGCGCCGACGGCTTGTAGCTGGGAATGGTGCATTCCGGCTCGATGTCCGTCACGCCTGTCATGTCGTCGCGCACCACCACTTGCTTTGCATGGGCATCGGGCTTGCGGATGCCGACTATGCGCGCATGCGCCACCGGGCTGCGCAGGAATGCCACTTCTTGTGTACCGGCTATCGCCAGGTCGGCGACGAAGCGGCCCTGGCCATGCAGGTGCCGCACATCTTCCTTGCGCTGGACACGTGCGCCAACGCCACCGTCCTTGCTAGTCGCGCCGTGAATCTCGCTCATCGTTTTGTCTCCTCGGCAGGTCTTACCTGCAATTTTTCAATTCGTTCGTTCGTGCATACGACGAAGCGCCGGACGTAGGTTGGGATCTACGATCCACTTCGTTCGAAATGACAGCAGGCGATTTGCATCCCTGCCACCAACCCTTGGTTATCAACCTGAAGTAGCTGCGGAACCGCAATGCAATTACTCTATAATTCAAATTTACTCAGCATACTAACTAATTGCGCATGACAGCCTTGAATTTTCGTCAGCCGCACCGATAATCGTTTCATCTCTTCGTTTTTTCATGATCCACTCCGCCATGCCAAAAAAACCGGCTAAGTCTGTCCACGAAATGGTTCCGCTTGCTTCGCGTCCGGGTTTCCTGATTCGCCGCCTCCATCAGATCCATTCCGCAATGTTCTCCGAGGAGTGCAAGGACTACAACATCACGCCGGTGCAGTACGGGATGCTCACCGCCCTGTCGGTCTCTCCCGGCCTCGACCAGAAGGCGCTTGGCCTTGCCGTCGGACTCGACCGGACCAACACCGCGGATGTACTCAAGCGGCTGGAAGAACGCGGCCTGGTCAGGCGCAAGCAGAGCGACGAAGACGGCCGGGTAAAGCATGCATTCATCACCCCCGAAGGAAAAAAAATCACCGACGCGATGTACTCCTCCATGCTGAACGCGCAACAACGATTGCTTGCTCCCCTTGCCGAGACCGACCGGCAGAAATTCCTCGATCTGCTGCACGTGCTGGTTGATTCAAACAACGAATTCGGGCGCGCTTCGATGCGGGCCCTTTGAACACGTTAAACCGGATACACCACGTCGTTCGCCAGCATCGTGGTGTCGTAAATCGCCTGCCGTTCCTTCAGCAACAATCCCTTGTCCGTGACCACGAAGCGGTCGAAATAACGGCCCGCCAGGTGCAGCGTGGTGGGGCCGTCCACCAGCGTTTGCAGCAGCATGAAATTCGACTGTGCCGTGAATTCGCCGTCCGACAGCTGCTGCAGGATGCGCACGTTTCCAACCACATGCAGGTTGTAACGCGGAGCAAACATCTGCGTGCGTGAGATCGCAACCGCGCGGTCATGCAACATACCCTTACCTTCCGCATACACCAGGCCGACTGGCAAGCCGGAGTCAGCATTCTCCTTTGCGGTCAGCCGGTAAACAGCATCTTCGGCAAAGAACTCGGGCCACTTTTCCACTTCGCCTGAATCGAGAACCGCGCAATATTCCGCATTGAATTCTTCCACGGCGAAGCGCAGGTTGCGCGCACTGATCTGTTCCACGGCGGTCGCCTCATATCCTGTGAGTTTCATTTTGTAGCGCCTTTTATACGTCCATGATTTCGCGGTAGTGCTTGTACATCGCGCGTATCGCCGCTTCCGAAATCAGTGACTTGGTCGTGCCGATCTTGCCCGAATCCAGCTTGATCACGCTGGCCTCGGTCGTGGATTTGGTGATGCCCTCTTGCGTAAAGCGGAGCGCCTCATTATCTTCCAGCCCGAGGAAGCCGGACGGTCCCATCAGGTTGCCCTGCCGCAGGCGATGACGGGTCATCTCGTCCGTGTCGTCTTCGTAGCCGAACATGGTCCACATCATCACGAAGCTGTTCGGACCGTTGGGAACAATGTGACGTACACCGAGCGTGTTCATTTCGCGCTGTGCGATCAGGTTCGGCCAGATGGTTTGCATCGTGACCGACCAGGGCGAATCGAATTCCTTGACGTACTCAAGAAAGCGTTCGTCCTGCAGCTTCATGTCATGGAACGAACGCATTTCCTTCTTGGTGTCCGCGCTCACCGTCGCGTACTTATCCTCTTTCTTGGCCGACGCCATCGTTCCGTGCACGCCGTATTTGCCGTCCGCGATCATGGCGGATTCATTGCCGGCGACCAGCAGGCCGAACACCACCAGGAAGGAATGCAGCAGCGTCGCGTGGTACGGGTCCTTCAGGTTCTCGTGGTACATCTTCCAGTTGGCCGGCACTTCATTCTTGTAGTAGCCATGGATGCGCAGCTTCTTGCCGTTGAAGAGGACGTCGAAGTCTTTCAGGATTTCCGGTGTCAGGTAGTCTTCCAGCGACTCCATGTCCTGGCAGAACGATGCGAACACCACGCCATTGCGCGTCGCGACGTTCAGCTTCTTCAGGCCATGGTCTTCATTGCGGAAGTCCTTCGGCATGCCGCCTTCTTTGTTAACGCCGCGCTTGAACGGAACGCCTTGCAGGTTGCCCTTCAGGTCGTACGACCACTGGTGATAAGGGCAGACGAATTCCTTGTTGTTGCCGCGCGAGTTGCGGCAGAGTTCCGCGCCGCGGTGCGCACAACGGTTCTCAAACACATTGATGCTGCCATCTTCCGCACGCGAAACGATTACCGGCGTCGGGCCGACGTACGAGCGTTTGTAATCGCCGGCGTTGGGTACTTCCGCCTCGAGCGCGACATAATTCCAGGTCCGTCCATGGAATATCCTTTCCACTTCACGTTCGTAGATCGCGTCGCTGGTGTACACCCAGTCAGGTATGCAATCCAGGCCTTCTTTCGGCCACACATGCTGCTCCATCTCGAGGTCTTTTTTGGTGCCGGCGGTCCGACCGAGGACCGCTTGTGATTGAAACATCGTTCTCGCTCCTATCTACATTTCAGGGTGAGGGACTGAGCTTTCATTCTTTCGCTCTCGTGCTAAAAGCTCAGTATTGTTGTTTGTTCCGGTCAGACGTCGACGAGAATGTCATCGCCTTCGAGCTTCACCGGATATACCTTGATGTCTTCCGTCAGCGGCGCGCACTGCGCCTTGCCGGTACGGATATCGAAGCGGCCCTGGTGCAAAGGGCACTCGATGCAGCCGTCCTCGAAGTAGCCATCCGAAAGGAAAGCGTATTGATGGGTGCACACGTTGCCGGTCGCAAAATATTCACCCTTGTCGCAATATAGTGCGACCTGCTGGCCGGATGCCTCAACGCCGAGAACATCGCCTTCCGCCAATTCGTTTTTTGAAGCCAGTTTCACCCACGCCATGCCACGCTCCTGATACGTCAATATTTAATCAGCATACTGACTAATAAGGTAGATCTTAAGAAAGTTTCTGTCAATGACAGCCTATCAATAATTGCAAGTTTATTTATTTTCGGCGCCCTATTGATCCTCCGGCACATGGATGACAACCGCGGTTGTCATCCATGTGCTGCCGGACTGGGCATTCATTCAGTCACTCATTTACTAAGAGCTCAGTAAACGCCGAAGATCAATCGTGCTGGCGCCATGGGGTTGCCCATTTTTCAAGCCATGCGAGCGCTCCGAACAATCCGATTCCCATCGCCACCAGCACAAAAATGGCAGCGAACACACGCGGCGTATCGAAGGTGCCTTGCGCGCTCAGGATCACATAGCCCAGCCCACGCTGCGACGAAACGAACTCACCGACGATCGCACCGATCAGGGCGAGCGAAATTGCGACTTTCATGCCGGTCAGGATCGACGGCAAGGCGCTGGGCAGGCGAACCTTGAAGAAAAAGTCGCGCCGCGAACCCTTGAGCACGCGTCCCAGATCGAGCACATCCGGCGGTACTGAACGCAAGCCATGCACGGTATCGACGATGATTGCAAAGATCGCAATCAGGAACGCGATCGCGATTTTGGGTTCGGCGCCCGTGCCCATCCAGATGACGAACAGCGGCGCGACCGCAACCTTCGGGACGCTGTTGAATGCAATGATGAGCGGATAGATCGCGCTCTCGAACCACTTTGATGCCACCAGCAACACCGCGATGCCCACGCCGACGATCACCGCCAACGCGAAGCCAGCCAGCGTGGTCAGCATCGTGTACCAGGCATGGTCGAGATACCACAGCCACTCGGCCCGCAATTCGAGCAGGACGACACTCGGCGGCGGCACCATGATCGGACGCACCTTCAACACACGCACCAATACTTCCCACAGAACCAGAAAGATCACCAGCGATGAAACCGCTACCAGGCCGTGCCGCGCCTTACCAAGCATTTTCGTCATGCAGCCTTCCCCTCTGCATGGTCTTCCTTGAGCAGGCCCATATCTTCGAACATTTCACGTATGCGGTTACAGTAGCGGCCGAATTCCGGCGATTCCCTCACTGCCAGGCGGCGTGGCCGCGGTAAATCAATGGTCAGGATTTCGGCGATCTTACCGGGGCGCGGAGAGAACACCACCACACGGTCGGCGAGGAACACCGCTTCGGCAATACCATGCGTGACGAACATCACGGTATTGCGAGTCTCCAGCCAGATCCGCTGCAGTTCGACGTTCATCTGGTCACGCGTCAATGCGTCGAGCGCGCCGAACGGTTCGTCCATCAGCAGCAAGGCCGGATCGTCGATCAGGGCCCGGCAAATTGCGGCACGTTGCCGCATTCCGCCGGACAGTTCCCTCGGGTAGCGATTACCGAAATCCGTGAGCCCGGTCAGCTTGAGCAGTCCGGCCATCTTCTTCCGGTAGTCGTTCCGCGATTTTTTCTTGAACTCGATCGGCAACAGGATATTGTCTTCAACGCTGCGCCACTCCAGTAGCGCGTCACGCTGAAACACCATGCCGATATTGTCAGGCGGGCCGTTGACCGTACGGCCCTGCACCTTCAGCTCGCCTTCGCTGACCGTTTCCAGTCCGGCCACGCAGCGCAGGAAAGTGCTCTTCCCGCAGCCGCTTGGCCCGAGGATGCTGACAAATTCGCCCGGCCGGATATCGAGTGAAATCGATTCGAGCGCGAGCACACCGCGCTCGCCGGGATACGTCTTGCGTACATTCCGTGCTTCTACTGCGAGTGTCGTCATTTACCTTGCGCCTTGGTGAAGATCTCAGGACGGATCAGGCCGGCTTCGTAATACTCTTTACCGGCGTGTCCCGGTTTGATCAGGCCAGCGTCGGTCAGTGTCTTCACCGCTGCATTCCAGTCCGCCTCGATCGGTACGCCGACTGGCTGGCCGGCGGAGTTGGGCGATTTGAAGAACATCTTCAGGGCATCGATTTGTCCGCGCAATATCTTCTTGTCGATGCGTGCCTGCGGGCGTTGGGCAATGATCGCGTCGGCAGCTTCATCCTCATGACCGTCGTGGATGTACTGCCATGCGCCTGCGACGATGCTCGCAAATTTGCTGATGGCTTCACGTTTGGTCTTCAGTTTTTCTTCGGTGGTAAAGATGCCGAAGCTAGGCATGTGCAATCCGTAGTCGGCAAATTGGATCGCTTCCGAAGGACGCGTCGCCTGAACGGCCGGCAGGACGAACGGGATGGTCGAAAATACGGCATCGGTACGGCCGGCGGCATAGGTGCCGATCTTTCCTGACGCGTCGACGTTGATCAGCTCGAGATCGCCTTTCTTCAGGCCGCCTGCTGCGAGGAAGGCGTCGATGAACGGCGCCTCGAGCGAGCCGGCGGTGTAAGCAACCTTCTTGCCCTTGAGGTCCTTCGGTCCCTTGATGCCGGCACCGGCAGGCACCAGCAGTCCCACGTCGCTCGAACGTGCGAACACGCCGATCGCCTTGACCGGCAGGCCTTTCTCGCGTGCGATCATCATCGAAGCGAGGGCGGCGTGGCCGATATCGAACTGGTCGCTTGAGCCGACGATCTGCACCGTGGTCACCGAGCCGTTGCCATCTTCCAGGGTAACGTCGAGTCCCGCCTGTTTGAACCAGCCTTTTTGCTGGGCGAGATGGAATGGCGCTTGTACGCCCCAGGGTGTCCAGTCGAGGCGCACCTTCAGTTTTTCCAGGTTCTGGGCGGCGGCAGTTGATGCCAATCCCAGGCCAAGAGAACAGATCAGGGTCGAAACCCATGCCTTCACGATGCCTTTAGCCATTTTTTCTTCCTTGTTCGAGTGAGTTCGGGTTGAACGTCGTTCGTTTGCATGAAACATGCCTGCCTCCCGGCTGCTTCATTTTTTTATGCGGCCGCCATGCCGAACCACCTGCATTTGTTCAGCATACTGACTAAGTAGCAGTATAAATTAAACGGGTGGGCTGTCAATATGGGGGATGGGTGTAGGCGGGGTAAATGTGACTTAGCGGTGCGGGGGCGCACCCTGGCAGTGCGCGGGTGCACCGATTGGGTTGCCTCCCCTTTCCCGCAAGTCGGTCGAAGGCAGGGTTTCGCGAACCAGGGTTCGCGCTGCCGGAGCCGGTTTGGCTTGCAAGCCAAAGCGTCGGGCGCGGAGCGGGGGCCGGGGGGGTGCAGCGGGGAATTCGGACAGCATGCTGTCCGCCCGCGGAACGGTCTGCGCTTGCAAGAGGTAAGGTATGCACTACGTGACGAGCCGACTCACCCAAACCCTCTCCCGCTTGCGGGACAGGGGCTAAATCAGCCTGCCTGGACCGTGGCTTCTTCGATAACTCCCTCGGCGAGGAATCCGTCGATCTCGAGATCGTCATATCCATATTCCCGCAGCAACTCCCGCGTATGCTCGCCGAGCATAGGCGCATGACGCGTAATCTGCGTCGGCGTTTTCGAAAAATGTATCGGACAACCCAGCGCCTTCGTAGGACCCGCCTGAGGATGTTCGAGGTTGACCACCATATTGCGCGCCAGTGTCTGCGGATGCGAAAGAGCTTCCCCTATCGTATGCACCGGACCCACAGGCACGCCGGCGGCGTCGAACACCTCCATCCATTCCGCCCGGGTGCGCGTAACAAGCACCGCGCTCATTTCAGTGGTCAGCGCATCAAGATTCTGCATGCGGTCGGAATTAGTCACATAACGTGGATCGTCCCGCCACTCCGGATGTCCCATCACATCGGCGATACGCTCCCAGTTCGACTGGTTGGCGCCGCCGATATTGATCCACCCGTCGCTTGCCCGAAATGCCTGGTAAGGCGCGGTCAGCAAATGCGCGGAGCCGGTGGGCCCAGACGACTGGCCGTTCGCGAAGTAGATGGCCGCCTGCCAATAGGTCTGCTGCAATGCCGCCTCCATCAGCGAGGTATCGACCACCTGGCCCTCGCCGGTCTTCAGCTTGTGCGCATAGGCCGCGGTGATGCCGACCACCGCGAGGATGCCGGCGTTGATGTCCGCAATCGAGTTGCCGGTTTTCGCCGGCGCCCTGCCCGGTTCGCCGGTGACGGACATCAATCCGGAAAAACCCTGCGCGATCAGGTCGAACCCGCCCTTGTCGCCAAACGGACCGTCGCGGCCGTAGCCGGAGACCGAGCAATAAATCAGGCCGGGGTTGACCGCCGACAGGACGTCATAGCCGAGACCGAGTTTTTCCAACGTACCGCGTCGGTAGTTCTCCGTAAGGACGTCGGCGTCCTTCACCATGCGCAGCAGGATGTCGCGTCCCTTGGCATGCTTGAGATTGAGGGCGATGCCGCGCTTGTTTCGGTTGAGGATCATGAACGGGGCTGATACGCCATTGACCCGCGGCTCACGGTAGCTGCGCGAGTCATCGCCACCCGGAAGCTTTTCGACCTTGATGACATCGGCGCCCATGTCGGCCAACATCATCCCGCAAGTAGGCCCGGCCATGATCTGCGCGAGTTCCAGGACCCGCATTCCGGCCAAGGGGCCGGTGTGTTTGCTGCTCTTCATATTCTTGTCTACCTGATTACGCAGCCGCGCGCAGTTTCGCACGCAGCCTGAAACGATCGCGCACGGAGTTCATCAACGACCATGCGAGCCCGGCCAGGGCCAGCGTCATGATGGTGCCGACCAGTCCGTTCGCAAAGAAGATATCGAGGCCGCCCCCCGACAGCAGCATGCTCTGGCGGAATGCATCTTCCGCACGGTCACCCAGCACCAGCGCCAGCACCATTGGAGCAAGCGGGTATTGGAGCTTCTTGAACACATAGCCGATGATGCCGAAGATCAGCATCAGCCAGATATCGAATTGCGCACCATGTACCGTATAGGCGCCGATTGCACAAACCACCAGGATCGAGGGCGCGATGATCGAGAATGGAATGCGCAGGATCGCGGCAAACAGCGGCACCGACATCAGTACGATGATCAGGCCGGCGAGGTTACCGAGGTACATGCTGGCGATCAGCCCCCACACGAAGTCTTTTTGCTCGACGAATAACAGCGGACCAGGCTGCAGGCCCCAGATCATCAGGCCGCCAAGCAGCACGGCGGCGGTGGCGGATCCCGGAATGCCGAGCGCCAGCATCGGCAGCAGCGCACTGGTACCGGCTGCGTGCGCAGCGGTCTCAGGTGCGATCACGCCGTCCACATTGCCCTTTCCAAAGCTGTCGGGATCTTTCGCGAAACGCTTGGCCACACCGTAACCCATGAACGATGCCGCTGTTGCACCGCCGGGCGTGATCCCGAGCCAGCAACCGATGGCGGAGGAGCGCAGCAACGTCATCCAGTAGCGCGGCAGCATCGCCCAGGTTTTCAGCACGACCTTGAGGTCGATCTCCGCCTTCTTGCCTTTGAACGCGAGACCCTCTTCCATCGTCAGCAGGATTTCGCTGATGCCGAACAAGCCGATCACGACCACCAGGAAATCAAAGCCGCGCAGCATCACCGGCATGTCATAGGTCATGCGCAGCTGGCCGGAGATGGTATCCATGCCGACCGCCGCCAACACGAAGCCGACGCACATCGCAATGATGATTTTCGCTTTCGGTTCCTTGCCCATGCCGATGAAGCTGCAGAATGTCAGGAAATACACGGCGAAGAATTCCGGCGGGCCGAAGCGCAGCGCGAACTTGGCGACCAGCGGCGCGAGGAAGGTAATCACGAGTACGCCAACCAGCGCGCCGATGAAAGAACCGGTGAAGGCGCTGGTAAGCGCCTGTCCGGCCTCCCCTCTTTGCGCCATCGGGTAGCCGTCGAAGGTGGTCGCCACTGAATGCGACTCGCCGGGAATATTGAACAGTATCGAGGTGATCGCCCCGCCGAACAAGGATCCCCAGTAGATACAGGAGAGCATGATGATGGCCGAGGTCGGGTTCATCGTGAAGGTCAGCGGCAGCAAAATTGCTACGCCGTTGGGGCCACCCAATCCGGGCAACACACCGACCACGATGCCCAGCAAAATGCCGATGGCCATGAAGCCGATGTTTTGCCATGTCATGGCTACGGCAAAACCGTGCAGCAGAGAATTCAGATCATCCATGAGTTGATTCCGTCAGTAGCCGAGCAAACTTTCAAGCGGGCCTTTGGGCAGCGGCACCTTGAACTGCACTTCAAAGACCCAGAACAGCACCAGCATGGTGCCGCCGCCGACGATCAGTGATTTCCACCAGCTGAATTTGC
Source organism: Burkholderia sp. (assembly GCA_028292565.1). The sequence continues at coordinate 24,079 of JAQGMD010000362.1, forward strand.
CGACCGCCATCATGAACAAGCCGATGAAGAGCGCCGACGCGACATAAATGCCAAGCACTTTCAGCACCGCGATATAGATCACCAGCGGCACCAATACGATGGCAACCAGGCGCAATTGCGCGCGTTCGACGAAGGGTGACCTGTCGTTCTTCAGCACCGCCTGCACGATCACCGCGATACTGCCCAACAGGATGAAAAGGCCCATCCTCAAAGGGAAATAGCCGGCTTCCGGGCCATCGTCGGCCCATCCTGCGCCCAGCTGGTAATTGCTCCAGACGACCAGCGAGCCGAAAGCGGCCAGCAGCACGCCGACCACCAGTTCGGCGGTGCGGATGGTGACGGCGGCATCGGAGCTTTCGCCGCTGTCGTGCGTATCGGTCTGTGTACTCATGATGAATAGTCGGTGGGTCAGTGGAAGGGGAAATGCACTGCATCGCCCGCCCGCGTAACCGGCGGGCGGGGTGTTCTCAGCGTATTACTTCGAAGACGATGCGAGGAAACCCGCTTCCTTCATGATTTCGCGATGAGCTTGTTCGTCCTTGCCGAGATACTGGCGCAGCGCGTCACCGGTGATGAAGTTGGATTTTAGTGCGTTCTTCTCAAGGTATTGCTTCCACTCAGGCGTGGCGACTACCTTCGTCATGAGGTCCACGTAGAATTTCTGCACTTCAGGAGCGACGCCGCCAGGCATCATGAACACGCGGATCATCTGGTACTGCACGTCGAGGCCCTGCTCTTTGCAGGTCGGCACATCGTTCCAGCTCTGGGTCTCGGTGACCTTCACCTTGTAACTGATGCGTTCGGGTGCGAACACGCACAATGCCTTGTGCTGCCCGGCGCGCCACTGCCCTACCGACTCCGACGGGTTGTTGGTGTTGGCGTCGACATGCTTGCCGGACAACTGCGTGGCTGCTTCGCCGCCGCTCTTGTACGGGATAAAGATGAACTTGACGCCGGCTTTCTTCTCGACCATCGCGGTGATGATGTGGTCTTCGCGCTTCGAACTGGTGCCGCCCATCTTGGTTTTGCCAGCCGCTTTTTTGGCATCCGCAAGGAACTCGCCCGCGTTTTTGTAGGGTGCTTCGGCGTTAGTCCACAGCACGAATTCATCCTGGCCGACGATGGCCAGTGGTGTCAGGTCGCGCCAGTTGAATGGCAGGTTGGTCGCCATCGGCGTAGTGAACATCCCGGAAGAATTCACCAGCAGTTTATGTGGATCGCCTTTGGATTCCTTGACATCGAGCAGGCCTTCCGCGCCGCTCGCGCCGGCTTTGTTTTGCACGATGACAGCTTGCTTCATCAGGCCGTGTTTAGCGATGATGCCCTGGACCGAGCGCGCCATCTGGTCGGTGGCGCCGCCTGCGCCGAAAGGAACGATCATTTCGACCGCCTTGGTCGGCTCCCATGCGGCAGCGGAACCCGCATAACAGAGAGCGGCGAGGGATAGTAGCGTGCGGGAAAGCGGATGCTGCAATGATTTGCTCAACATGGTTTGTCTCCTCTTGGCTTTTCGCCATATCTGAATGGATGATGCTGATGCCACCGCTATAGTGGCCGGGTTATGTTACTTGCCTTTTGAATTGAACGTTGGTCAGGCTGCTTTCGACTGCGACGAGGGCCGCAGGGACTCTTGCAGCGAATTCATTGCGGCCAGCACACCTCCGGCCTTGTGCGGGATGCCGGCCAACCCGAGGCCCATCTCCACACCGGACAGCGTGCCCATCAGTGTCAGGTCATTGAAGTCTCCGAGATGCCCGATACGGAAGACCTTACCCGACACCTTGCTCAGGCCCTGCCCGAGCGACATATTGAAGTTGTTCAGGACCACCTTGCGGAATGCGTCCGCATTGTAGTGCTCGCCGTTCGCATCCCTGGGCGTGACCACTGCAGTGAGTGCACCGCTGTACTGGGCCGGATTCTGGCAAAGGATTTCGAGGCCCCAGGCGCGCACTGCCTGCCGGGTTGCTTCCGCATGGCGTTGATGGCGATGGAACACATTTTCCAGGCCTTCTTCCAGCAGCATGTCGCATGCTTCAGAGAGGCCGTACAGGAGGTTGGTCGCAGGCGTATAAGACCAGTATCCGTTCTTGTTCGCTTCAATAATTTCGTCCCATGCCCAGAAAGCGCGCGGCAGCTTTGCCTGCTTCGATGCGGCGATGGCCTTTTCCGAAACCGCGTTGAAGGAAAGGCCCGGCGGCAGCATCAGGCCTTTCTGTGAGCCTGCGACTGTGACGTCCACGCCCCATTCGTCATGGCGGTAATCGATCGAGCCGAGCGAGGAAATGGTATCGACCAGCAGCAGTGCCGGATGCTTTGCGTTATCGATAGCGCGGCGTACTGCGGCGATATCGGAGGTCACGCCGGTCGAGGTTTCATTGTGCACCACGCACACTGCCTTGATGGTATGCCCTTTGTCTTCCACCAGCCGCGCTTCCATCTTCGCTGCATCCACACCACGACGCCAGTCGTCGCCGATGAATTCCGGTTTCAACGAAAGACGGTCGGCCATTTTTTTCCACAGGGTGGCGAAATGGCCGGTTTCATACATCAATACATGGTCGCCGGGGGACAAGGTGTTAACCAGCGCCGCTTCCCACGCGCCGGTGCCGGAAGACGGGTAGATCACCACCGGCTGCCGGGTCTGGAAAACTTTCTTGATGTCGGCCAGGACCTTCTTGCCAAGAATCTGAAATTCGGGACCGCGATGGTCGATGGTCGGATAGTCCATCGCGCGCAATACGCGATCAGGCACATTGGTCGGACCAGGGATCTGAAGAAAATGGCGGCCCGCGGGATGAGAATTGAGTTTCAGCATTTTGTCTCCGGCAACATGGCTAGCGTAGCTGCTCTTGGTTGTTTAATTGTTTTGCATACAATATACGAATCTAGTTACTTGTCAAGCGGGTTGGGGACGCCTCCCTCATCGCTCAGTTCCGCTGCGCAAGGCGCACCCGGCGTGTTTCGTCTAGCTTGGTATACAATATACAAAATGGATAATACAGTACAACTCGCCGCCCTTTCCGGCTCAGCACCCATCGACCGTCAGGGCCTCACTGCCGCAGTCACCGCGAAGCTGCGCGACATGATCGTGGAAGGGGTGCTTACACCGGGTACACGCCTGAACGAGCGGGTGCTTTGCGAGCAGCTCGCCGTGTCCCGCACACCGCTGCGCGAAGCGTTCAAGACGCTCGAAGTCGAAGGATTGATCGACGTACTGCCCAACCGGGGCGCGATCGTCGCGCAGATGTCGATTGCCGACATCGAACAGACTTTTGAAGTCATGGGCGCACTTGAGGGGTTATCGGGCCAGCTGGCCTGCGAACGCATCACCGACGGTGAAATCGCCGAGATCCGCGCGCTCCACTACGAAATGCTGGCAGCGCACTCCCGCGGCGACCTGCCCACCTATTACCGGATCAACCATGTAATTCATGACCGCATCAACGCCGCCGCAAACAATGCGGTGCTGACGCAAACCTACCTGCAGATCAACGCACGTATACAGAGCCTTCGTTTCCGTTCCAACTTCAACCAGGACAAGTGGGACCACGCGGTGAAGGAACATGGGGCCATGCTCGCTGCGCTTGAAAAGCGCGACGGCGAAACATTGCGCACGATCCTGCAGCAACACCTGATCAACAAGCGCGACATCGTTATCGCCGAGGTCCGCGCCAAACTTTCCGCATAACCAGAAAATCATGAATGCACCGGTTCCTCAGAAAGTGCTGCTCAGCCCCGATGCAAAAAAGATTGCCGGCCGCAGTGAAATTGCAGCACGCCTGATACGGGAAACCACCGGCGAAGTCCTGTTCGATAAATTTTCGCGCGGACGCTACGCCACCGACGCATCCATTTATCAGGTCGAGCCGACAGGCGTCTTCATCCCGCGCACTGAACAGGACGTAGCGATGGCGATCGACATCGCGCGCGATGCGCATATGCCGATACTGCCGCGCGGCGCCGGCACCAGCCAGTGCGGGCAGACCGTCGGCGAGGCGCTGGTAATCGACAACAGCAAGTACCTGAACAAGGTCGTCCACTTCGATAAGGACGCGATGACGGTGACGGTACAACCCGGCATCGTGCTTGACCACCTGAACGCATGGCTCAAGCCGCACGGACTCTGGTTTCCGGTCGATGTGTCGACCTCCGCGCAGTGCACGATCGGCGGCATGACAGGCAATAACTCCTGCGGATCGAGAAGCCTCCACTACGGCAACATGGTCCACAACGTGGTTTCGGTCGATGCATGGCTGGCCGACGGAGTGCAAGCTACGTTCACCGAATTCTCCGCCATGCTCGAATCTGCATCTCCGCGGGTGCGCGAACTTGCGGAAAGAATCCGCACCATCGCCGAGCGTGAAAAGGACGAGATTGCGGCACGCTTTCCAAAAGTATTGCGCAGGGTCGGCGGCTACAACCTCGATGTTTTCTATCCGCAGTCAGAGCGGCCTTACACCGTCGATGGCAGCGTCAATCTTGCGCATCTTCTGGTCGGCTCCGAAGGCACGCTTGCGTGTTCCAGGCAGGTTACGCTGAAGGTGGCGCCTCTACCGGCAGCAAAGGCGCTGGGCGTCGTCAACTTCGCGAAATTCCATGATGCGATGGCGCTCACGCAGCACATCGTGAAGCTCAAGCCGGTCGCCGTCGAACTGGTGGACCGCACCATGATCGAACTGGCGCGCGGCAATCCCGCTTTCAAACCAACTATCGAGAAGGCCCTGATCGGGTTGCCCGAGGCGATACTGCTGGTGGAATTCGCCGGCGCCGACCGAAGCGAACAAGTGCGGCAGCTGAAAGCGCTGGTCGAACTGATGGGCGATCTCGGATTGCCCGGCTCAGTGGTCGAAATGCCCGACGAGAAAGAGCAGAAGGAATTGTGGGAAGTCCGCAAGGCCGGACTGAACATCATGATGAGCCTGAAGGGCGACGGCAAACCGGTTTCCTTCATCGAAGACTGCGCGGTCCCGCTCGAGCACCTGGCCGAGTACACCGACCGCCTCACGCAGGTATTCGCGAAACATGGCACCCGCGGCACATGGTATGCGCATGCGTCGGTCGGCACTTTGCATGTGCGCCCCATACTCGACATGCGCCGCGACGGCGCCGGGAAAATGCGTGCGATCGCGGAAGAAGCGGCGCAACTGGTGCGGCAATACAAAGGTGCGTTTTCCGGCGAGCACGGCGATGGGCTGGTGCGCAGCGAATGGGTGGACTGGCAGTTCGGCGAGCGGCTGTTGAAGTCCTACGCCGAGGTCAAGGACGCGTTTGATCCGGAGCACCTGATGAATCCGGGGAAGATCGTGCATTCCACCAAGATGGACGACACCTCCCTGTTCCGCTTCAAACCAGGCTACCAGCCTCTGCAGATCAAGACGGCGCTCGACTGGTCGGGCTGGAATGTGCAAAGCAATCCGGTCACGGAAGAGTCCACCGCACCGGGCACCGGCGGCGACCCGGCAGGCGGCTTCGCCAAAGCCATCGAAATGTGCAACAACAATGGCCATTGCCGCAAATTCGATGCCGGCACCATGTGCCCCAGCTATCGCGCGACCAGGGACGAGAAACACCTGACCAGGGGGCGCGCCAATACCTTGCGACTCGCCGTATCCGGCCAGCTCGGTCCTGATGCGTTCACGTCGGAAGAGATGTACCAGACCATGGACTTGTGCGTCGGTTGCAAAGGCTGCAAGCGCGACTGCCCGACCGGCGTCGACATGGCGAAAATGAAGACCGAATTTCTCCACCACTACCGGAAGAAACACGGCCTGCGCCTGAAAGACAAATTGGTCGCCTATCTGCCGCGTTATGCGCCGATAGCCGCCCGCCTTGCGCCGTTGTTCAATCTGCGCAATACGCTCCCGGGCGCTGCACTGCTGACCGAAAAATGGCTGGGCTTCAGCGCGAAACGCGCATTGCCCTCCTGGCGCAGCGATACCTTCTTCAGCACTGCCGGAACAGACCAAGCTCCCACAGGCGCGCCGGAAGTCGTACTCTTCGTCGACACCTTCAACAACTATTTCGAATCCGACAATGCGCGCGCTGCCTATCGCGTGCTGCAGGCCGCCGGCTATCAAGTCCACCTTGCGAAGGCCGCCGGTGAGTCGCGGCCGCTCTGCTGCGGACGCACGTACCTGTCGGCCGGCCTGGTCGATGAAGCGAAGCAGGAAGCGCGCCGCACCATGCAGGC
>JAQGMD010000392.1 GCA_028292565.1 Burkholderia sp.
CGACACCGAAGCGGGTCGCCGGTTGCAGCGGGAGGTTGCCCGCATTGTTAAGGCGGCCCCGGGAAGTGTCGGCGAAACCGCGCAGCGACATCCCTTCACCGCGCAAGTTGTAGCTCACCTCCGCTTCAGCGCCGCGTGTCGTTGCGTCCGCCTGCGACCACAAACGCTGCCGGAATTCGCCCGCCGGATCCGCCGTGCCGTCCTCGTCGACCGTCGTGCCGTCAACGCGACCGAAGACGAAATTTTTCACCTTGTTGTGAAACAGGTTGGTTTTCCAGCGCACCATGCGCATTGCCGTCGAGATGCAATCCGATCGACCCCGTCGCCCGTCCGCCGAAAACGACGTGCTCCGTTCCTTGTTCACTGAGCCCAGGCGTCGCTCCGCCTCTCCGCCCGGCCGTTCCGCCGTCTTCTCTTCGGTTTATGATTCCTGGACAGGCAGATTGAATGGCGAAACAAGCCGGCCTGCATCAGGCAAGCGGCTGTATCAAGGGCGGAAATGGATGCGCTTCATGCGCATTGTTAATCAGCAGGCGGGCGGTGGCGCCCGGGAGGAGAAATGCGTGATGACGGGCGCATCCCGCGAGATGAATGCAGCCCATAACGCCAGCACATGCGCGCCGGTGACCAGCGGCGTAACGAAAGGGAGGAGATGGATGCTGTCGCCGACGGTTGCGGCATCGAATGCCGCGCATGAATGGCTCACATGCTGCTGCTGGTCGTCGTCAGCGATGCCGGTAGCCGAAGAGAGCTGCATGAGTTGATACTGCAGGTCCCCGTGGTCGATGCGATGGCTCAGGCCTGCCCACTGTGCAAAGAGCAAAGCCACCGCCAGCAAAATGGCAATGGCTCGCGGTGCGCGGCAGGGCGGGTAAGATATTTGCAACATGGTTGCATTATAGCTTGCGAAAGATGCATGCCGCCAGCCGGCGCATTTGCAAGCGGAGTAGGGACTGCGTAGCATCCATGTCCAAAAAGATAAGCGCACGACGCTCATCGCGTCGCACGCTTTTCTTTCGTCTGTTGATGTTGCCCGAGCCGAGGCCCGGAGGGCGCTCAATCGCCGTACAGCTTTTGCTTGAGTTCGCGGCGCTGCTGCGCTTCCAATGACAGCGTCGCTGTCGGGCGGGCAAGCAGGCGCGGGATGCCGATAGGTTCTCCGGTCTCTTCGCACCAACCGTATTCGCCGGAATCAATGCTGGCGATGGACTGCTGCACTTTCTTCAGCAGCTTGCGTTCGCGATCGCGGGTGCGCAGTTCCAGCGCATGTTCCTCTTCGATCGTGGCGCGATCGGCCGGATCGGGTACCAGGACAGTTTCACGCAGGTGCTCAGTGGTCTCGCCGGCGTTCTTGAGCAAATCTTTTTCAAGCTGCTGCAAACGCGCCTTGAAGAATGCCAGTTGCGCCTCGTTCATGTAGTCCTTTTCGCCCATCTTCAGGATTTGCGCTTCGGTCAACAGAGTGCCGTCGTCTTGGGCGGCAGGGGTCGGTTTAGTTGTTTTCGTGGCCACTTCTCTTACTTTCGAAACTACGGTTTGTTCAATTTTATCTGTTAATCCGGTGCTCGCATTGTTACTGCTCACATACGTACCGGGTGCACCGGTTGTTGCTGCGCCGGCCTTCGGCGTTTGCTCCGATGTTTTATCTGTTTTCCCAGCCTTCTTTGCTGAATTCCTGACTGTGCCGGATTTTGCCGCCAATGTCACCTTTTTCGCAGGATCGGTTTTCAGGGAGGTCTTCGAAGCCGGCTTTGTTGCCGCTTTTTTAACTGGTTTTGCAGCGCTCTTGGTGGCGGGTTTGGCCGCAGGTTTCGCGGTGGCTTTGACGGTTGACCTGCCAGGTTTTGCAACCGCTTTTCCCGCGGATCCGGCTGTCTTTGTTTTGGATGGAATGACGGCTGACTTCGCTGCCACCTTGCCGGGGCTTTTGGCTGCGGCGCTCTTGGTGGCGGATCTTGTAACGGTTGCCTTCATGGTACCCTCATTTCCAATGAACTGCCCGGTATCCAGAGACTTTGCTTGAAAGGCCGTGCCGCTGGTTGCCGATCGGGCAACCGCCGCGTTTCAAGGAAACCCGGAATCTATCGGGTGCCAGGCGTGACCTCAGGACCCGCGCGGGCCTTATTCACGCATATTGCCAAATGACTACCTCCGCTGCTTGAACCTACATCAAAACGAGCATAGTTTATACCAAACACTGTTCCAAACCGCGAATAAAAGTTTCTTTGGGGAGATTCTTGCCGATAAACACCAGCTTGCTGCCGCGAGCCTCGCCGTCCGCCCATTTCGCGCCCAGATCGCTACCCATGGTCTGGTGTACCCCCTGGAAAACCACCTTGCGGTCGGCGCCGGCCATCCATAACACGCCTTTGTAGCGGAGCATGCGCGGTCCATAAACCTGGACGAACCCGCCTAGCATCTCGTCCAGTTTCGCGCTGTCGAACGCGCGCTCACTTTTGAACACGAAAGCGGCGATGTCGTCCGAATGGTGCGCGTGGTGATGATCATGATGCGCATGACCGCAATGCTCATGATCGTCGCAATCGTGATGCTCATGCTCCTCGGCTGCGAGGAAATCCGGATCTATTTCCAGTTTGTCATTGAGATTGAAGCCGCGCAGGTCCAGCACTTCTGAAATCGGCGTCTTGCCGAAATCGACGTTGCCTATCGGTGCGCGTGGATTGATACGCTTCAGACGGGCGGTCAGGGCGCCCAGCTGTTGCGCGCCGACCAGATCGGTTTTCGAAATCAGCATCTTGTCGGCAAACCCCGCCTGGCGTTGCGCTTCTTCATGTTGGTCCAGCTGCTGCATTGCGTGTTTGGCATCAACCACGGTGACGATCGCATCCAGCAGATAGTTCGTGGCGACCTCATCGTCGATAAAGAAGGTTTGCGCAACCGGTCCGGGATTGGCCAGCCCGGTGGTTTCAATCACGACACGGTCGAAAGCGAGTTCGCCGGCACGGCGTTTTTGCGCCAGCGAGCTCAGCGCAACGATCAGGTCGCCGCGGACGGTGCAGCAGATGCAGCCGTTGTTCATCTCGACGATTTGTTCGGTGCTGTCCTGCACCAGGATTTCGTTGTCGATATTTTCCTGGCCGAATTCATTTTCAATGACGGCAATTTTGTAGCCGTGCGGCTCGCGCAGGATGCGATTGAGCAGCGTGGTTTTTCCGGCGCCGAGGAAGCCGGTGAGTATGGTGACGGGTATCAGTGCCATGGGAGACCTAAGCTATCAGTGCGCGCAGTCGGCGCACCATCCTTTAATGGTGAATTCAATGTCGTGGCTCTGGAAGCCCTTGCCCAGAGTCTCCCGCAACGCGTTTCGCAAGAGATCCGCTTCGCCGATGCTGTCGAGGCAAAACACCCTGGCGCAACGGGTGCATTTGAAATGGCCATGCTGATGCTGCGGCTGTGCCGTCTGATGCCGGCGTGGTGCAGCATGTTCCGCGCCCGCGCTGTAACGGAACACGCGGTCGTCGCCGGAAATCTTGTGCGCCAGGCCGGCGTCTGTCAGGCAGTCGAGCGCGCGGTACAACGTGACGCGGTCTATGTCGGCCAGCGTGTCCTGTACATCCTGATGGGAAAAGGCCCGCCCGGCGCCAAGCAGCGCCGCCAATACTTTCACACGGGCGGCGGTGACGCGCACCGACGCATTCTGCAATTGCGTCTCGGCGAGCACAGCAAGCGCTTGCGCGGTGGGCCTGCTACCACGCTGCACACCGGAAGCGGCTGGCTTGGCTTTCATGATGAATGACAGTTCGGCGTAACGAAGGTGCTGAAATTATGCCGCAATTTTGCAATCGAGTTGCACAAAACGTGACGGCCTACGGTTTGCAGAGCATCAGGCCTTTCAGGTACTCGCCTTCCGGGAAACTGGTGGTCATCGGATGGTCGACGCCCGCCGACAAGCGCTTCAGGATACGCGCGTCGACTTTCGCGTCGTTGGCGGCGCCGGCGACGATCTTCTGGAACAGGTCGGCGCTGATGGCGCCCGAGCAAGAATAAGTAAACAGCAATCCGCCTTCGCGCAGCAACTGCAAACCGAGCAGGTTGATATCCTTGTAGGCACGGGCCGCACGGTCGACGTGGTCGGGCGATGATGCGAACTTCGGCGGATCGAGCACGATCAGGTCGAACGACTTGCCCTGTTCGCGCAATGTGCGCAGCGTTTTGAACACATCCGCATCCCACCATTCGGCCTTCGCGGGATCGAAGCCGTTGAGCGCCATATTGCGCTGGCCGACCGCCAGCGCTTCGCCCGACGAGTCGATCGAGATCACGCTTTTTGCGCCGCCTTTCAGCGCAGCAAGCGAAAAGCCGCCGGTGTAGCAGAAACAATTCAGCATATCGCGCCCGGCCGCCTGTTCCATGACCAGTTTACGATTTTCGCGCTGATCGATATAGAAACCGGTCTTGTGCCCGTGCTTGATGTCGACCGCATAACGCACGCCGTTTTCCGTCACCGGCGTTTCGTCCTGCGGTTCCTCGCCGGCTAGCACGCCCGTCACCAGCGGCAAACCCTCGCGTTCGCGCACCGACGCATCGGAACGTTCGTATACATTCGGGCAGCCGGTCTCGGCGATCAGCGCCTGCACAATGGCGCCCTTCCACGCTTCCACGCCGGCGGACTGGAACTGGCACACCAGGTGGCCGGTCTTGCCGCCGTACCAGTCGGCCACCAGTCCGGGAAAGCCGTCGGCCTCTCCGAAAACCAGCCGTATCGCATCGGTATCCTTCACCGTGGCCAGGCGCCAGGCGAGTGCATTTTTGATGCGCCTCTTGATCAGTGCATGATCGACCGGCTCGTTTTCATTGAAGCTCCACACCCGCGCACGGATCTGCGACTTGGGGCTGAATGCGGCACGCGCCAAAAATTGCCCTGCCGAGGATTGCACCAGCGCAGTGGCGCCGGACTTTGTTTTTTCTTCCGGCTTGCCGTCGACGTGCTCGATAGCACTCGAAAAGATCCACGGATGACGGCGCAGCAGGCTTTTTTCCTTGCCTGGCTTGAGGGTGATGGTAAGCATGGGTACTCGATAAACAAAAAGGGGGGCTGCCGCGGGTCAGCGGTCTATTTTTCGGATTTGACCTTCTTCGCGCGTGGATGTGCGGCGTCATACACCTGGGTCAGCCGCTGGAAATCGAGCGACGTGTAGATCTGCGTGGCCGTGATCGAGGCGTGGCCGAGCATTTCCTGAACCGCGCGCAAATCGCCGGAGGATTGCAACACATGCGACGCGAACGAGTGGCGAAGTACATGCGGATGCACATCCACCGGGATGCCGAGCGATTGCGCATGCGCTTTCAGGCGCCGTTGCAAGACGCGGGGCGAGATGCGCGTACCGCGCTCGGTGAGGAACAGGGGATTCGGGTCGCCCTTTACCAATACGCCGCGCGCCGCGAGCCATTTCGCAAGTGCCTGCATCGCGGGCGCGCCAACGGGCACGTTGCGCTTTTTATCGCCTTTGCCGGTCACGTTCACTTCATGTTCATCGAAGTCGATCCAGCCTGCGGAGCTATAGGCGCCGTCCTTGATAAAACGAACGTCGAGCGAGGACAGTTCCGATACGCGCAGGCCGCTCGAATACAGCAGCTCAAACATTGCGCGATTGCAGAGTTGGGTCGGGGATTCCGCGTCCCGGCCGGGGCGGCTTTCGGAGACCACGCGTATCGCGTCATCGGCCGACAGTGCTTTTGGAAGCGGTTTGTTGCGCTTGGGCGCTTTTACGCCATTTACCGGGTTCGAGGCTAGTGTGACCTGGTCGGCCAGCCATTCGAAAAAACCGCGCCAGGCAGACAACTTGCGTGCGATGGAGCGGGCGTTCAGGCCTTTTGCATGCAACTGCGAAGCGAACTTGCGTATGTCGAAATGGGTGATTGCGTCGAAGGTGGCATCCCCGGGAAGAGCCTCGCTGAAAGCCGCCAGTTCAGCCAGGTCGCGCGCGTAGTTGCTGACGGTATGCGGCGACAGCTTGCGCTGCGTCCTGAGACTTTCGAGATAACGGTCAAGAAAAGCCCGGTTTGATGCTGCGCTCACATTTTCCAATGACTCAGTCCAGCAGGCAGGTCAGCGCGGCGCTGGCCGTTTCGCCGATCTTCGCGAGGAAGTCGGTTGCCATGTCGGACGTGAAACGGCTCGGATCAGGCGAGCCGAGGACCAGCAGTCCGAATGCTTCGGGCGCGGCGCCGACGCGCAGGGGCAGCATGGCGATTGACTTGATCGACTCGCCGTCTTCGAGCCAGGATGCGGCTTCGAAGTCATGGTTCGCTCCGCAAAATGGCGCAGCCAATCCGTTACAGAAGATTTTCGCGTCGGTCGAGACTTCCTCTGCAAACCACGCATGCGAAAATTCCTCGGCCACGCCCCAGATCCGCAGGGTTGCGAAGGGTACCGAAAATACCGTTTGCATGCTGTTGACCAGTGTATGAGGCAAGTCCACATCATTGCGCGCCAACAGCAGCGCGCGCGTCCAGGCCTGGAACTTCTCCGTGATTGAGTCGTTTTCCTGCGCGATCCGCACCAGTTCATTCAGGCGCAGTTCAAACAGCTTGATTTTCTCGCGCAGGACTTCCATCTGCCTTTCCTGCAAAGAGACGGTGCGTCCGGCGAGCGGGCTGGTCAGTTTGACTTTTGCCAGCAGGTCGGCGTGCTCTTCGAAGAAGTGTGGGTTGAGCGAAAGGAAATCGGCGACGGCAGCGGAGTCCAGTTGATAAGTCATCGTTATGTGCAGGGTCGGTAGTGGTAACGGCACGGAAGGCGTGTCGTTATCCGGCTGAGCAATCAGATGCCAGCCGGTAATGAGGGATGATTTTAACCGACAACGGGAGCGGAGACTCAGGCAGGGGAGGATTTTGCGTGGCAGCGAGGCGCGTGGGATTGCGGTCGGCCCGGGAAAAGAGCCGTGCCGACCGATAGTGGCATGACCGGTTGGTTGTCAGCCTGGTGTCGTGCGATCAGAACACATGCCGGACACCCACATTGAATTGCTTGTCGCCCGTCCCACGGTCGCTCGCATTCCCTACCGTATAACTGAAGTCCCTGTCGTTGTTGATCCGCGCATACGATGTATAGAGATTGGTGCGCTTCGAGAGTGCGTAGGTAAGGCCCAGAGCCCACTGGCTTGAATCGGCGTTGAAATCCGACCTGTCGTCTTTACGCATGTAGGAGGCCAGGAAGGTGGCCGGGCCGAATGGAGCGCTGACGCCGATCAACCAGTCGCGGGTGTCCTCGGCGAGCGTCCGTTCTGCCTTGGTGCTGTTATAAGCGAGGTGTGCTGCCGCAACGCCGAAATCCCATTTGCCGCCAACAAACCACGTTTTCGATTTTTCATTCAGGGGAATGCCCGCCTGGCCGCCGGTGGTCAGGCTGGGAAATGCGCCCTCGGGGAAATCCCCATCGATGTGGTGGTAGGCCAGTTTGGCGAGCAGGGGACCATTTGCATAGCCGACAGATACGCCGTACTGGCGACGGGCCGTATTATCGTCCGGAACTTCGCCGAAGCCGTAGGCAGCGTCTGCCGTGAAGCCGCTCCATGAAGGCGTGGTGTATTTGATCGTGTTGTCCATCCGCAGTACCGTCGGAATGAAATTGGCCGCGTCGCCCGCAAGGCCGGCGCCGAACGGGTCCACCTCGGCAACTGCCAGATAGTGAGGCGTGTATTGGCGTCCGAGTGTGACGTTGCCCCAGTTGCCGCCCAATCCGACATACGCCTGGCGCCCGAATATTCGATTGGTTGCAGGCCGGGCATTGAACCCGGGTGTGCCGGCCGGAACCGCTGCGGTACCTTGCCCCGACGTTCCGTCATCGATATTGATGCCTGCCTCGAGAACGAATTTCGCGGCCAGGCCGCCACCCAGGTCTTCGGTACCTTTGAATCCGAGGCGCGAACCGTTCTGTATGCCGCTGCCCAGTTTCCACAAATTACCATTCGGTCCTCCGTTCTCTCTCACGATGCCGGCATCAGCGAGTCCATAAATGGTAAGTGATGTCTGGGCGGAGGCTGTGCCCGCCAAGGCCGCGAGCCCGGCGAATGCGAGGTGTAATTTTTTCATCGTTCTGTCCTTCTCTGATAAAAGGTTGGTGGAGATCCGCGCAAGTCGGATACGCCAACATTAAGTGCTGGACGGAGCGATGCCGGAGGATTGGTTGCCAACCGGGCAGCGGTTTGACCGAAACGGATGAAGTCGCGTCGCAGTGTGGCGTTTTTGTCACGTGAGCGCGGTCCGAATATGTAATTAGATCTCGCTATCTGTATCCATGTATCATTAAATTCGTTTAATTGTCGCAATTCACTTGGTATGACAGGCCGCTTTGACCTGTGTCAGCCTGGGCTCCCGCTGTATGCGAAATACTGGTCATTCTGATTGACAAAATGATAATTCCAGATGGCCAGACGAGCGGAACTGCTCATTATTCGCGCTGCGCGCGCGGGACAGTCGGCAGCCCAGTTAAGTCTTGGCAGGCACTACCTGTTCGGCGGCTCAGGACTGCCAAAGAGCCTGCCGACCGCGCTCTATTGGCTTGACCGCGCGGCGAACCAGGATGAAAAGGATGCCTGGCTCCTGATCGGAAGCCATGTTCCATTCGAAACAGCGCAGCAGTCGCCACAGCCGTCGAGGTTATGCGTATGGTACGAACGCGCGTACGACGCGGGCGTGGTCCAGGCCGGGCTGGTATTGGCCAAGCTGGTATTGGCGCAGGTGCCGGGCGCGGTCAGCGAGAGCATGCACACCAAAGCCGTCAGGGCCTTGCAGGCGGCTGCGCACGCCGGCATTGCCGAGGCACAGTGGCTGTTGGCGCAGCACATCAGGCAACCTCCGGACGACACCGTGCGCAGCGCACGAGAGGAAAGGAAAGTCGATGTGGTGATGGAAGCCGTGGCATCGCCGCGCATCGATAACGAAGTGATGCTGGAGTGGGCCACCCGCGCCGCCCACAGCGGAGTGACCGAGGCGCGTCATGCGCTCGCCGATCATGCCTGGGCCGTCTCGGACTATCGGGCCTTCGTGCATTGGGCGCTGCCGCTGGCCCGGCATTTGGCGGCGCGATGCGCGGACACGGCCGACATGACGGCGCCGCGCCCTGGCGTGGGAGAAGTCAGCCTTCTGTCCCGTTGCGCGCATGCGCTGTTCATGACCGGCGATTTCGATGCCGCCGAAGTAGTGCGATTCTGGGAATGCGCGGCGCGCGCCGGCGACCGCGACGCCCAATTCTCGCTTGGACTGTGGTTCGCGAGAATGGATGTCAATGGCAGGCGGGTCGCACACATACCCGGAACGGCGAACTACAAGAAATCCATCCGCTGGCTATCGCTCGCCGCCGAACAGGGTGTGGCGGATGCGTGGTACGCACTGTCGCGCATCTACCTGAAACCGGAATGCTCGCAGCGCAGCCTGGCGGACGCGCAGCGTTATCTGGAAAGCGCGGCCGAAACCGGGCACGGACCAGCGCAGCTCGAGCTGGGCGTCAGCGCCTGGCGTACCCGCCGCGATGAGGAGTCGCGGGACGTGCGCGCCGTGTACTGGCTGCAGAAAGCGGCGGCCCAGGCAATCGTCGAAGCGCGTGCGCTGCTGGAGAAGATTGCGAGCCGCGCGACGCCCGCACGCTGGGCGCAAGAGGCAATACACCGATTGACGCGCGAGTCCGCATCCATGTACCCCTTGCTGGTTGCGCGCCTCGAACTGGCCGCCACGTTTGGCCTGTCGCGGCCGGAATCGCTGCTGCTCGATCCGAAAACGGCCGATTGCGGCCATTGCCTGCTGATCGACATTCGTGCGCGGCACCGGCATAGCAAGCGCCGCCTTATCCTGCTGCAAACCGGGGAGGAGCGGCAGGCGCTGGATCGCATCATGCGTTTGTTTGAGTACGTGAACTGCGGCCCGGATGGGCCGGAAGGAAATTACCGGCAACGTTTGTATCGGCTCAGGACGCTGACCGCGAAGTCCTGAATCGACCACGTCAAATTTCTATCTCGCCTTCGAACACGCTGACCGCGGGTCCCGTCATCATGACCGGCGATCCGTCACCGCCCCAGGCGATCGACAATTCGCCGCCGCGGGTGTTGACCCTTACCGGCGAGTCGAGCAAGCCGCGGCGTATGCCCGCCACTACCGCAGCGCAGGCACCGGTGCCGCAGGCAAGCGTCTCTCCGGCGCCGCGTTCGAATACCCGCAGGTTGACCTGATGGCGGTCGACGATCTGCATGAAGCCCGCATTCACGCGCTTCGGAAAACGCGGATGATGCTCGATCACCGGACCGTCGAGATGTACCGGAGCGTCCTGCGAATTCTCTACCACCTGCACCGCGTGCGGATTGCCCATCGAGACCGCGGACATCCATAACGTCCTGCCGTTGATATCGAGCGGCCACAGCATATCCCTGCCTTCCGCTTTTCCCGGCAGGCCGGCGGCATCGAACGGCACCCGTTCCGGTTCCAGGATCGGCGCGCCCATGTCGACCGTAATGCGGCCGTCGGCTTCCAGCTTAGGTTCGATTACGCCCGACATGGTTTCGACCCTGATCGCCCGTTTGGTGGTGAGCTTTTTGTCGGTCACAAATTTGACGAATGCGCGCGCGCCGTTGCCGCACTGTTCCACTTCGCCGCCGTCCGCGTTATAGATGCGATAACGGAAGTCGACGCCGGCTGACTGCGGCTTTTCAACCACCAGCATCTGGTCGGCGCCCACCCCGAAGCGGCGGTCCGCCAGGAACTGCCATTGCGCAGGCGTGAAATCGATTTGCTGGCTGATTGCGTCGATGACGACGAAATCATTGCCCGCACCGTGCATTTTCGTGAATTTGAGTTTCATGAAAGGATTATCTCAGGATTGCATCGGCATCGTGTCGGGCCCGCTCGGGTCGTACACGCTCGGCACGCC
>JAQGMD010000399.1 GCA_028292565.1 Burkholderia sp.
CCATGCAATACGTGGCTCTTCCCGTAGAACGCATGCAAACCCTTGATCTCAAGCAACGTTGTCATTACGCGGCCTCCACGGGTGCATGGCCGCCGAGATAGGCTTCCCGTACTTTTGGGTTAGCCCTGATATTGGCCGGCGTGTCGCAGGCGATCACCTCCCCGTAGACCACCACCGCGATCTTGTCGGCCAGCCCGAAAACCACGCTCATGTCATGCTCCACCATCAATAAGGTTTTACCGACTGTCACCTTGCGGATCAGTTCCACTGCGGCATCCGACTCCGACCGGCTCATGCCGGCAGTCGGCTCATCCAGCAAGATTACATCCGCACCGCCCGCGATTGTGATGCCGATCTCCAGCGCGCGCTGCTCCGCATAGGTCAGCAGGCCCGCGGCGGTATTCCGGCGGCGCTTCAGGCCGATCTGCTCAAGTACCGACTCGGCCCGCTCGTGGGCATCCTTCAGGCCGTTCAGGCGATGCCAGAATGAATACTTGTAGCCGAGCGACCAGAGCACCGCGCAGCGCAGGTTTTCATACACCGACAGGCGGTGGAATATGTTGGTGATCTGGAAGCTGCGCGACAGTCCGCGCCGGTTGATTTCAAACGGCTTGAGTCCGAGGATGCTTTCCCCTTTCAGCAAAACATCACCGGAGCTGACCGGAAAACGTCCGGAGATCAGGTTGAACAGCGTCGATTTGCCGGCGCCGTTCGGCCCGATCATCGCGTAGCGCTCGCCCTTCGGCACCTGCAGGTTCGCGCCGCGGATGATTTCCGATTTACCGAAATTCTTGCGTACATCCCTGAGTTCGAGAGAGAGGGACGTCATGCCTGCGCCCTCCGGATCAGGTCTTCGATCTCGATATTCACTTCACCCCACGCATGCTGGAACCGCTTTTTCGTATGCCGGAATGCGAGCGCGCCGATCAGGAAAATCACGGCGGCGACGATCCATCCGTACGCCGCTGCGGTATCGACGGTGAAACCGAATAATTTCGTCACGGTGCCGTTCATCGATTCCAGCGTCAGGTGATACAGCATCTCGACCACCATGACGACGCCGACCAGCGCGACCAGCAATGCGCCGCCGCACGCGAGCATCGGTCGCCAGACGCGATGGAATCTCCCGTATTTCGCCACGCGCAGGTTCAGCATGATGAGGCTGGCCACGCCGCCCGGCGCGAACATTACGATGATGATGAAGAATGCGCCGAGATAGATCTGCCATGCCTTGGTAAAGTCGGACAACAGCACGGTCAGGAACACGCCGATGATCGCGCCGATGATAGGACCGAAGAAGAAGCCGATGCCGCCGATGAAGGTGAATAACAGGATCGCACCCGAGCGCACCGCGCTGACATTTTCGGCGGTGACCAGTTCGAAATTGATTGCCGTCAGGCCGCCGGAAATACCCGCAAAAAATCCGGAAATGATCAGCGTCAGATAGCGTGCCCACTGCGTGTCATAGCCGATGAATTCCACCCGCTCCGGGTTGTCACGCACCGCATTGATGATGCGTCCAAGTGGCGTTTGCGTGAAAGCGTACATGCCGATGGTGCAGATGAACAGCCAGAAAGCGATCAGGTAATACACCTGGATTTGCGGCCCGTAGGTGATGCCGAGGAATGGTTCGCCCACCACGCGATTGGTGGAGATGCCCGCTTCCCCGCCGAAAAATTCCGAGAACATCAGCGAGCAGGCAAACACCAGCTCAACGATGCCGAGCGTAATCATCGAGAACGTCACGCCGGATTTTTTGGTGGTCACGTAGCCGAACAGGATGCCGAAAAACGCGCCGGCCAGTCCTCCCACCAGGGGGATGAGGCTGATCGGCAACCACATCGCGCCTTTGGCTACCATATTGATCCCGTGGATCGCGACGAAGGCGCCGAGTCCGGAATAGACCGCGTGGCCGAACGACAGCATCCCGCCCTGCCCGAGCAGCATGTTGTACGACAGGCCGAAAATGATTACGGTGCCCATCTGCGACAGGATCGAGAGCGCCGCGCCCTTGTTGAAAATCATCGGCGCAACGATCAGGATGATTGCGTACAGGCTCCAGACTACCCAGCGGCCGAGGGTCGCCGGCTTGTACACCATCGTGCCGGTCTTTGACATGGTGTGCATCATGGTATTCATTGTTCAGGCCTCCCTCGTGCCCATCAGGCCGCGCGGCCTGAAGATAAGGATGAGCACCAGGAACAGATAAGGCAGGATCGGGGCGACCTGCGCAATGGTCAGCTTCAGGACCGAATAGCCGAAGGTCGATGAGCTGACCTGTGCGCCGAATTTGGAAAGCACAGTGAGAAAGGAGTAATCCAGCGCCACCGCAAACGTCTGGATCACTCCGATTAACAGCGAGGCAATCAACGCGCCGGCGAGCGACCCCATGCCGCCGACCACGACCACCACAAAGATGATGCTGCCCACCATCGCCGCCATGCCCGGTTCGGTGACAAACGCATTGCCGCCGATGACGCCGGCAAGACCGGCGAGCGCGCAACCACCGCCGAACACCAGCATGAACACGCGTGGGACGTTATGTCCGAGGGCTTCCACCATATCGGGATGAGTCAGTGCCGCCTGGATAACCAGCCCTATGCGAGTGCGTGTAAAGAGCAGGTAGATCGACACCAGCATCAGCAACGCAATCAGCATCATGAACCCGCGGTAGGTCGGGAAGGTGGTGGTGTACAAGGTGAACAGCGGGCCGTCGAGCTCCCTGGGAACGGTGTAAGGTACCGCCGCGCGGCCCCAGATCAGTTGCACCAGTTCGACGATCACATAGGACAGGCCAAAGGTAAAAAGCAGTTCGGGAATGTGTCCGTATTTGTGTACCGAACGCAGGCCGTAACGCTCCACGAATGCTCCGAGCACGCCTACCAGCAGCGGAGCGACAAACAGGGCCGGCCAGAAACCGATTTTGACGCTGATCGCATATGCGAAATAGGCGCCGATCATGTAAAAACTGGCGTGGGCGAAATTGAGGACGCCCATCATGCTGAAAATAAGCGTCAGACCCGATGACAACATGAACAGCAGCAGCCCGTAGCTCAGGCCGTTAAGCAAAGTGATTAGCGTGAACTCCACGAAGCGTTCCTATCCACAATGAATCGATGAGCGACAGAAAGCTGCGTGCCGGGGGCGGCCGGCACGCAGCGGCGGGGATTTAGTTGCTGCTCGGACGCTTCATCTGACAGGAGGTCGGCTGGGACGCAATGTAGGTGTCGAACTTCCGGTCGGTCTTCCAGCCGAAGCCGGTGTTTTCCTGGTCGTAGCGCACATCCTTGTCATTAGTCTTCGACCAGGTCGCGATATACAGGGGCTGTTGCAGTTGGTGATCGGTCTTGCGCATTTCCACTTCACCGTTCAGGCTCTGGACCTTCATGCCTTCCATCGCAAATGCGACCTTCACCGGATCCACGGTTTTCGTCTCCTTGAAGGCTTTGGACAGCATCGAGACCACCGAATACGTGGCCATCACGTAGAAGTCATCGTTGTAGCGCTTCTTGAACCCTTCCACGATTTCCTTGCCGCTGTACGTCTCGTTATTAGCATTCCAGTAGCCGACGTATTTGACCCTGTCCAGGCCGGCAGCACCCATTGCGGTCGGCACACCGGAGGTGGAGCCGTAATAGGTATAAAAATTCGCCTTCAGGTCGGCATCCTTGGCGGCCTTGATCAGCAGCGCAAGGTCGGCGCCCCAGTTACCTGTGATGACGGTGTCCGCGCCGGACGCCTTGATCTTTGCAACGTAGGGCGAGAAGTCCTTGACCTGGGCGATCGGGTGCAGGTCATCGCCGACGATTTCGACATCGGGGCGTTTGCGCTTCAGGTATTCTTTCGCGGCGCGCGAAACCTGGTGGCCGAACTGGTAATTCTGGCCGATGATGAAGACCTTCTTGATGTCCTTGTTGGTCGACATGAAGGTCGTCATGGCCTCCATCTTCATATCGGAACTCGCGTCGAAGCGGAAATGCCAGAAGCTGCATTTGCTATTGGTGAAATCCGGATCGACTGCGGAGTGATTGATGAAGACGACTTCCTTGCCGGGATTGCGCTCGTTGTGCTTGTTGATCGCGTCGATCAACGCACCTGCGATGCCCGAACTATTGCCCTGGGCTACATAACGATAACCCTGGTCAATTGCCGCTTTGAGTTGTGTCAGCGCCTCCTGCGGGCTGCCCTTGTTGTCGAAGCCCACGAACTCGAGGGTGTGCCCGCCGCCCCACTTTTGCTGCTTTGCCATCTCGGTCAGCATCTGATAGCTCTTCAGCTGATTTTGTCCGATCGGTGCGAACGGGCCTGATAGGGTTTCGATCAGTGCAACCTTGGCGTTATCAGCGAAAGCGAGCGGAGCTGCAAGAAGCGTGGAAGCGGATATTGCCAAAACCAGTGGTCGGATACGAAGTGTCATTTGTCTCTCCTTGAAATATTGTTTGGTACAACACTGGGAACGAAGCAAACTGATTCGGCAATAACAGTGCTGAACTCAGGCAGTGGGCAACTTGTACCCCTTGAACTGTTCCCGCATACGGTTCTTCAATATCTTGCCGGTGGCGCCGACCGGCAACGCATCGACGAAGGCCACGTCGTCCGGCGTCCACCACTTGGCAATCTTGCCCTCGTAGAAGCCGATCAACTCTTCCTTGCTGACTTCGGCCCCGGGCCGTTTCACCACCACCAGCAACGGACGCTCGTCCCATTTTGGATGCGCAATCCCGATGCAGGCGGCCTGTTGCACCGCCGGGTGCCCCATCGCGATGTTTTCAAGATCAATGGTACCGATCCACTCGCCGCCGGACTTGATCACGTCCTTGCTGCGATCGGTGATCCGCATATAGCCATCCGGACTGATGGTCGCCACGTCGCCCGTGGGGAACCAGCCATCCTGCAGAACGTTGCCGCCCTCGCCTTTGAAATAGCTGCCGATGACCCATGGGCCCTTGACCAGCAGATTGCCGTAGGTCTTGCCGTCCCATGACAACTCCACGCCGGCATCGTCGACGATCTTCATATCGACGCCGAAGATTGCGTGGCCCTGGGTTTCCAGGACGGCCTGTTTCTCTTCTTCCGACTGCGACATGTGTTTGGCTTGCAGCGTGCTGCCGGTGCCGAGCGGCGACATCTCCGTCATCCCCCATGCATGCACCACCTCGATGCCGTACTGGTGACGCAGGGTCTTCATCATCGCCGGCGGACATGCCGAACCGCCGATGACGGTGCGCTTGAAAGTGGAGAACTGCAGGTTGTTCTGCCCGACATAGGTCAGCAGGCCCAGCCATACCGTCGGCACACCGGCGGAAAAAGTCACCTTTTCCTGCTCGAACAATTCGAACAGGGATTTGCCGTCCAGCGCAGGACCGGGGAACACCATGCGTGCGCCTGTGAGCGGCACCGAATACGGCAAACCCCAGGCATTGACGTGGAACATCGGCACGACCGGCAGCACCGAATCGCGCGCCGACACGTTCAGCGCGTCCGGCATGGTCGACGCGTAGGAATGCAGCAAAGTGGAGCGGTGCGAGTACAGCGCGCCTTTTGGGTTGCCCGTGGTGCCCGAGGTATAGCACAGACTGGAAGCCGAGTTTTCATCGAACAGTGGCCACTCGTAATCCGCGGAACTACTGGTGATCAGGTCTTCGTAACACAACAGATTGGCGATCTTGGTTTCCATCGGCATGCGGTCGCGGTCGCACATCATCACGTAGCCCTTGACCGTCTTGGCATGTGGCGCGAATGCTTCGACCAGCGGCAAGAAGGTCATGTCGAAGAACAGGTACTGGTCTTCGGCGTGGTTGAGGATGTAGGCGATCTGCTCCGGGTGCAGGCGAGGATTGAGCGTGTGCAGGACTGCGCCGGAACCTGAAATCGCGTAATACAACTCCAGGTGGCGGTAGCCGTTCCATGCGAGGGTGGCGACGCGGTCCCCCATGTTCACGCCAAGGCCTGTCAATGCATTGGCCATTTGCCGGGCGCGCTTGTGGCAGTCGCGGTAGGTATAACGATGCGTGTCGCCTTCGACCCTGCGCGAGACTATCTCGTTGTCGCCGAAGTAGCGATCGGCATGCTGGATGATGCTGGAAATGAGCAACGGCGTGCTCATCATCTGACCCATTAACGGGCTCTTTGGATACTCTGCCATCCTGTCTCCTTAGATGTGAGTTGATTTCTTGATAGTTATTGAATTTTGATCATGATTCTTGAACGGGGTAACAAAAAGCGTCAATGACTTTCGATGGTGCATTGCCGCATCAGTCAGAAACAGTCTTGTAGATCGTGTTCTTCGGCCGGGCCGTTACGCGCCGCAGCATGGGCTCAAAGAATTGCAGGGGCAAGGTGTCGTAGTCCGGATCGAATGCCGGCGCATCGTATTTCTCGCAGAACTCGAGGGTGGCCGCGTACAGCGGTTCGCCGGCAAAGCGGTCGCGCATATTGCGGTCCATGCCCAGATAGTGGAAGAAATAGTAGCCCTGGAAAATTCCGTGGTTCTCGACGATGGCGAAGTTTTCCGGGCTGACAAAGGGCTTCAGGATTGCTGCTGCGATGTCCGGATGGTTGTAGCTGCCGAGCGTGTCGCCGATGTCGTGCAGCAGTGCGCACACCACATACTCCTCGTCCCGCCCATCGCGGTGCGCCCGCGTCGCCGTCTGCAGGCTGTGTGTCAGGCGGTCTACCGGAAAGCCGCCGCAATCCCCTTCAAGCAGCCTCAGGTGGGCAAGTACACGATCGGGCAAAGCGCTCGCATAGTGCTTGAATTCCCCGGCGATGATTTTCCAGTCGTCAGCGGTGCTGTGCTGCATGTCGCGAAACGTGGCGCGATCGTTCATGATTGCCTCCGGCGTCGGTAGGTTCAGGTACGGTAGGAAGGATCCATCCTGTCCAGCCGACGTAGCAGTCCGGGCCAGGCCAGCATGCCGCCTTGCGACTTGGTGACTTTCTTGGCCTGCTCGAGTGCGCCGTTGACGATCGCCATCGGAATCGGGATGAGGTCCCCGCCTCCGGCCTGGGCGCGAATCTGGATCGTGCAGGCTGCCTCGAAAATGTACATGTTGATGAATGCATCGGCGATTGTCTTGCCCAGGGTCAGCAGGCCATGGTTGCGCAACATTAAATAATTCTTGCTGCCAAGATCGGCCACCAGCCGCGGCTTCTCTTCGTCATTCAGTGCAACGCCTTCGTAACCGTGATAAGCAAGGCTCGCCAGCACAAAGATCGACTGTTGCGACAGCGGCAATAGTCCGTTCTTTTGCGCGGAGACCGCGACACCATTCAGGCTGTGTACATGCAAAACGCACTGCGCATCATGCCGGACCGCGTGGATTGCCGAATGGATGGTGAAGCCGGCGGGGTTCACCGGGAATGGCGACTCCCCCAGCTTATTGCCTTGCATGTCAATCTTTACCAGCGACGAGGCGGTGATCTCGTCGAACATCATGCCGTAGGGATTGATCAGGAAATGATCGTCGGTGCCGGGTACGCGGGCAGTGATGTGGGTGAAGACCAGGTCACTCCAGCCGAAATCGGCTACCAGCCGGTAGCAGGCGGCGAGATCGACGCGGGTCTGCCACTCTTCCGGCGACACTTTGTCTTGTAGGGATGGGATAACCAGCTTTTCCGGTGCGTTCATGTGTCGTCTCCTCTTCTCTGTCAAAATACGGGCTTTTGCGGTGTGGTGCCGGCCCTTCCCTTCCATCCTAGCAGACAAGACTGTCAGTGCTTCAACAGTTGCGTGCCCACCAAGAGCTATCCTGAACATATCGGCTGGGCTCCGCTCAAATCCCCATAGGCAGCGCGTGAGCCTGCGCAAGACTACGCAAGGAAACAAAATGAATGCTCCCGACGTTCCGACAGCCCTGCATCGCACGGATGATTTGCCGATCACGAATTCGTATGCAGCGCTACCGCCGGCGTTTTACACGCGCCTGCAACCTACTCCGGTGCCGGCCCCCTACCTGGTTGGCGCCAGCGCCTCGGCAGCGGCCCTGATCGAACTCGATCCGGCTGAGTTCGCGACGGAAGGCTTCGTCCAGGCCTTTGCAGGCAATCGCAACCTGCCAGGTTCAATACCGCTATCGGCTGTCTACTCCGGACACCAGTTCGGCGTGTGGGCCGGTCAGCTGGGTGACGGCCGCGCGATTTTGCTTGGAGAGGCCCCCGCGCGCGACTTGCCGCAACCCGGCATGATGGAATTGCAGTTGAAGGGCGCGGGCCTGACACCGTATTCGCGCATGGGCGACGGACGCGCGGTATTGCGTTCGTCGATACGCGAGTTCCTCTGTTCGGAAGCAATGGCTGCGCTCGGCATCCCGACATCGCGAGCGCTGTGCGTAGTCGGGTCGGACATGCTGGTGATGCGAGAGACCCCGGAAACCAGCGCCGTCGCTACGCGCATGGCGCCAAGCTTTGTCCGCTTCGGATCGTTCGAGCACTGGTATTACAGCGACAGGAAGGACGAACTGCAAACGCTGGCCGACTATGTGATCGACCGCTTCTATCCGCAGTTACGCGCTGAAGCAAACCCATATAAGGCCTTCCTCGAAGAGGTCACGCGCCGCACCGCACACATGATCGCGCATTGGCAAGCGGTCGGCTTCATGCACGGTGTGATGAACACCGACAATATGTCTATCCTCGGACTGACCATCGACTACGGCCCCTTCGGCTTCATGGAAGCGTTCGATGCCGGTCATATCTGCAATCACAGCGATCAGCAGGGCCGCTACTCTTATCAGATGCAGCCGGGGATCGGACAATGGAACTGCTTTGCGCTCGGCCAGGCGATGCTGCCTTTGATCGGCGATGTGGACAGCACGCATGCCGCGCTGGAAGTCTACAAAGCGGAGTACCAAGGCAAGCTGGATCAATTGCTGCGCGCGAAGCTGGGCCTGAAGGCCCATCGCGCTGATGACAACAAACTGTTCGATGCGATGTTTGCGCTGATGCAGAACAGTCATGTCGACTTCACCTTGTTCTTCCGCCGCCTTGGAAATCTGCAAGTCGACAATCCTGCGGCGGACGAACCGCTACGTGACCTGTTCATCGACCGCTCCGCTTTTGATGCATGGGTGCAGCAATATCGTGAACGCCTGCGGCAGGAACATAGCGTGGACGCGCAACGCAAGAGTGCGATGAATTCGGTCAATCCCAAGTACGTGCTGAGAAATTATCTTGCACAAACTGCGATCGAAAAGGCGCAAAATAAGGACTTTTCCGAAGTTGCAAAATTGCTCTCCATCCTTGAGAGACCATTCGACGAGCAGCCGGAACACGAAAAATATGCAGACCTCCCGCCCGACTGGGCAAACGAATTGGAAGTGAGTTGTTCATCATGAAAGAAAAAGTTGTCAAACCCGACGCAGAGTGGCGCGCCCAGCTCAGCCCGATGGAATACGAAGTCACCCGCCACGCAGCGACCGAACGCGCCTTCACCGGGAGTTTCTGGGATCATCATGAGGAGGGCATTTACACCTGCGTCTGCTGTGGTACGCCGCTGTTCGAATCGGACACGAAATTTGAATCAGGCTGTGGCTGGCCGAGCTACTTCCGCGCGTTGAATCCTGAAAACGTCAGCGAGCGCGTCGACCGCAGCCATGGCATGATACGCACCGAGATTTTGTGCAATGTCTGCGATGCGCATCTCGGACACGTATTTCCGGACGGCCCGCCGCCGACCGGTTTGCGCTATTGCATCAACTCGGCCGCGCTGCGCTTCGAACCCAAACCTTTGAAAGATAAAAATCCGCGATGAAGTTCCTGTTCGATCTGCTCCCCGTCATCCTTTTCTTCGGCGTATTCAAATGGGGTGAGGGCAATCCCGAAGCCGCGCACGCCTACGTCCAGCAATACCTGTCCGGCATGGTGTCAAGTAGCGGCGCAGGAGCCGCCCAGGCGCCGATCATGCTGGCGACCGCGGTTGCCATCATTGCCACCGTCGGCCAGATCATTTTTCTGCTCGCGCGCCGCAAGAAAGTTGACAACATGTTGTGGATCTCGCTGGCCATCATCACGGTGTTTGGCGGCGCCACGATTTACTTCCATAACGAGACCTTCATCAAATGGAAACCGACGGTGCTTTACTGGGCTTTCGGTGTGGTATTGCTGATCAGCCAGGCCTTGCTCGGAAAGAATCTGATCCGGCTGATGATGGAGAAGCAGGTGACCCTGCCCGACGCCGTATGGCAGCGGCTCAATCTAGCCTGGGCAGCCTTCTTTTCCGCGATGGGATTGATCAACCTGTATGTGGCTTATAACTTTTCCACCGGCACGTGGGTCAACTTCAAGTTGTTCGGTTTCACCGGCCTGATGGTGGCTTTCATCATTGCGCAGAGCCTGGCTTTGTCCAAGTATATTAAGGATTCGAGATGAGCGAACGGATGGAGCAGATCCGCAGCCGGCTGCTTGCAACTTTCGCACCGCTCGACTGTCAGTTAATGGACGAATCCCACCTGCACGCCGGTCATGCCGGCGCTGCATCCGGTGGCGGCCACTATCGCGTTCAACTCGTTTCCGACCGTTTTGAAGGGTTAAATCGCGTAAGTCGGCATCGGCTGGTGTATGATTGTCTCAATGACATGATGCACGCCGACATACACGCTCTCGCCATCATTGCATTGGCGCCGTCAGAAGTAGAGAAATAGGCGTCCCCGCTGGCCTGGCTTCAGGCTTTTTTCACATTAACTCAGATTACTTACTTCGCAATTTTAGGAACAGATAATGACTTTAAAACCTGCTCGCTTGCTGATGATTCTCGTTGCGGCCGCTGCATTCCCCGCCATGGCGCAAAACCTCGCCGTCGTCAATGGCAAGCCGGTTCCCTCCTCCCGCGCCGACGCGATGGTTAAGCAGTTGGCCGCGCAAGGACAACAGGATTCGCCGCAGCTGCGCAGCATGGTCAAGGAAGAATTGATCAACCGCGAGATCCTGATCCAGGAAGCGGACAAGCTCGGCCTCGGCAACAACCCTGACGTCAAAAGCCAGCTCGACATCGCGCGCCAGTCGATCATCATTCGCGCACTGGTCGCTGACTACCTGAAAAAGCATCCGGTCACTGACGCAGAGGTGAAGGCGGAATACGACAAGTTCAAGTCGCAAGCCGGTGACAAGGAATACCGTGCACGTCACATCCTCGTCGACAAGGAAGAAGATGCCAAAGCAATCATCGCCAAGCTGAAGGGCGGCGCGAAGTTTGAAGAGCTGGCCAAGCAATCGAAGGATCCGGGTTCAGCAGCCAACGGCGGCGATCTGGATTGGGCGTCCCCGGCCTCCTACGTCAAGCCTTTCTCGGATGCGTTGGTCGCACTGCAAAAAGGCCAGGTTACCGAAACACCGGTCAAGACCCAGTTCGGTTATCACGTGATCAAGCTGGAAGACGTACGCGCAGCGAAGGTCCCGTCGATGGAAGAAGTGAAGCCGCAAATCGCGGAATCGCTGCAGCAGAAGAAGCTGCAGGCTTACCAGGAAGACCTGCGCAAGAAGGCTAAGATTCAGTAAGAATTGCAGTAGCAATATGAAAGGCGCTCCGCGGAGCGCCTTTCTTTATTTCGGCTCTAAGCAGGATTCCTATGTCATGCTGCGGGCTCGTCGCGGAGCCCGCAGCATGACATAGGTTGGATTCCCTACCTTACCCCACCCACTTCCGCGCATTGCGGAACATGCGCATCCATGGCGAATACTCGCCCCACGATGTCGGATGCCACGAATGCTGCACCGTACGGAACACACGTTCCGCGTGCGGCATCAGCACCGTGAAGCGGCCGTCCGGCGTGGTCACCGATGTGATGCCTTGCGGCGAACCGTTCGGATTGTACGGATAACCCTCTGTCGCCTGCCCCTTGTTATCGACATAGCGCATCGCGGCAAGCGCCTGCCTGATGTCGCCGGTTTGTGAAAAGTCCGCATAGCCTTCACCGTGCGCAACCGCGATCGCGCTTTGCGTACCGGCCATGTCCTGGAAGAAGATCGACGGCGAGTCCATCACTTCGACCATCGCAAAACGCGCCTCGAACTGCTCGGACTTGTTGCGTGTGAACTTAGGCCAGGCCTGCGCCCCGGGGATGATCGATTTCAGGTTGCTCATCATCTGGCAGCCATTACAGATGCCAAGCGCAAATGTGTCGTCGCGATTGAAGAAGCCGGAAAACTGTTCAGCCAGTAGAGCATTAAACAGGATGGTCTTGGCCCAGCCCTCCCCCGCTCCCAGCACGTCGCCGTACGAGAAACCACCGACGGCGATCACGCCTTTGAAATCGTCCAGCTTTGCCCGTCCGGCAATCAGGTCGCTCATGTGCACATCAACGGCGGTGAAGCCGGATTTGTGCATGACGTAGGCTGTTTCGATATGTGAATTGACACCCTGCTCCCGCAGGATCGCTACCCTGGGCTTCACGCCGGTGGCAACATACGGAGCCGCCACATCCTGCTGCGGATCGAAGGTCAGCTTGGGCGTGATGCCGGGATCGGATGCATCGAGGATGCGATCGTATTCCGCATCGGCGCAAGCGGGGTTGTCGCGCAGGCGCGCAATGCGCCAACTGGTTTCGCTCCACAGGCGCTGCAGTTCGATACGCGGCTGGCTGTATATCAACTTCGCGTCGCGCATGAACTCGATCACGTCGCGGTCGTTCGGCTTGCCGATGATATGGCTGCATGCACCGAGGTTATACGAGCGCAGCACATTCATCACATCCGACTTTTCTTCCGCGCGGACCTGGATCACCGCGCCCAGTTCTTCGTTGAACAACGCGCGCAGCGTCAGTTCGTTGCGGCGTTCCGCGACCTGGCCGGCCCAGTTCTTGGCATCGCCCCAATCGGATGCATGCTCGCGCTCCAATGTCAGCATGTCGAGATTGATCGACAGGCCGCTACGGCCGGCAAATGCCATTTCAGACAGGGTCGTGAACAGGCCGCCATCGGAACGATCGTGATAGGCCAGCAGCTTGTGTTCTTTGTTGAGCTGCTGGATCGCAGAGAACATGGCCTTCAGGTCTTCCGGATTGTCGACGTCGGGCGCATCGTTGCCGATCTGCTGCATTACCTGCGTCAGGGCCGACGCGCCCATCCGGTTCTTGCCGCGGCCGAGGTCGATGACGATCACTACAGTGTCGCCTGCATCCCTGCGGATCTGCGGCGTCAGCGTCTGGCGCGCGTCATATACCGGCGAAAATGCGGACACGATCAGCGATACAGGCGCAGCAACCGATTTGTTCTCACCGCCGTCGTTCCACGTGGTGCGCATCGACAGCGAATCCTTGCCGACCGGGATGCTGATGCCGAGCGCCGGGCAGAGTTCCATGCCTACCGCCTTGACGGTGTCGAACAGCGCAGCGTCCTGGCCCGGTTGACCTGCAGCGGCCATCCAGTTGGCCGACAGTTTGATATCCGAGATATCGGTAATGGGAGCGGCGGCAATATTGGTGATCGCCTCGCCCACCGCCATCCGGCCGGAAGCGGGTGCATTGATGACCGCCAGCGGGGTGCGCTCGCCCATCGCCATCGCTTCGCCACGATAGCCTTCGAGGCCCATGGTGGTGACGGCGCAATCCGCGACAGGCACCTGCCATGGCCCCACCATCTGGTCGCGGACCGACATGGCGCCGACCGTGCGGTCACCGATCGTGATCAGGAAGGATTTATCCGCCACCGTCGGCAAACGCAGTACGCGTTGCGCCACGTCGGCCAGGTCCATCCCGGTGAGGTCGACCGGCAGGTATTCGTTGTGGACATGCGTGACGTCGCGATGCATCTTCGGCGGTTTGCCGAGCAATACGTCCATCGGCATATCGACCGGATTGTTGCCGTGCTCCGGATCGATCACCTTCAGCTGCCGCTCTTCGGTGGCGGTGCCGACCACAGCAAACAGGCAGCGTTCGCGTTCACACATGTACTGAAACAGCGGCAGGCTTTCCGGCGCAATCGCGAGCACATAGCGCTCCTGCGATTCGTTACTCCAGATTTCCTTCGGCGCCATGCCGCTCTCTTCCAAAGGCACTTTGCGCAAATCGAAAATCGCGCCGCGCTTCGCGTCATTGGTGATTTCCGGGAATGCGTTGGACAGCCCACCCGCGCCAACGTCATGAATAGACAGGATCGGGTTCTCATCACCCATCTGCCAGCATGCATTGATCACTTCCTGCGCACGACGCTCCATCTCCGGGTTGCCGCGCTGTACCGAATCAAAATCGAGGTCGGCGGTGTTGGTGCCGGTCGCCATCGATGACGCGGCGCTGCCGCCCATACCGATGCGCATCCCGGGACCACCCAACTGGATCAGCAGGCTGCCGACCGGCAGATCGTGCTTCTTCGTATGCTTCGCGGAGATGTTACCCATGCCGCCGGCGATCATGATCGGCTTGTGATACCCCTGCACCGATCCGCCCACGTTCTGCTCGTAGGTACGGAAATAACCGCCGAGGATAGGCCTGCCAAATTCGTTGTTAAACGCCGCGCCGCCAATCGGGCCTTCGATCATGATCTGCAGCGCCGACGCGATACGGTCCGGCTTGCCAAGGATGCCGCCCTGCGCATACGGCTCGCGTTTCGCCGGCGCTACGGACACGTCCCGGTTGTTCTCCCATGGTTGCACCGCATGCGGCAGCATCAGGTTGGAAACGGTGAAGCCGGTCAGCCCGGCTTTCGGCTTGGCCCCGCGCCCGGTCGCGCCTTCGTCGCGGATTTCGCCGCCGGCACCAGTCGATGCGCCCGGGAATGGCGAAATCGCGGTCGGGTGATTGTGCGTCTCCACCTTCATCAGGATGTGCGTCAGTTCTTCCGACGCCTCATAGACGTTGCCCTGGGCGGTACCACGCGGATAGAAGCGCGATACCGTTGTCCCCTCGATCACCGATGAGTTGTCGCTGTAGGCGACGACGGTGCCTTTCGGATGCAATTGATGCGTGTTCCTGATCATTGCGAACAGCGATTTGTCCTGCTTCTCGCCGTCGATGGTCCAGTCGGCGTTGAAGATCTTGTGGCGGCAATGCTCGCTGTTTGCCTGCGCAAACATCATCAGTTCGACGTCGGTCGGGTTGCGTTCGGCCTGGGTGAATGCGTTGAGCAGGTAGTCGATCTCGTCGTCCGACAAGGCAAGGCCCAGCTCGCTGTTGGCGTTGGTTAAAGCCTGTTTGCCGCCGCCCAGCACATCAATGAAGGCCAATGGCTTTGCCTCGAGCTCGCGGAACAAACCGGCTGCGTCCGCAGCGTCGCGCAAGACGGATTCCGTCATCCGGTCGTGCAGCAAGGCCGCCACTTCCTGGACGGCGCTCTCTGAAAGCTTCTTTGTTCCGCCGAGCAGCCCCGACTTCAACTGCACGCGGTACGACACGCCACGTTCGACGCGATGGATGTGCGTCATGCCGCAATTGTGGACTATGTCAGTCGCTTTGCTGGCCCAGGGAGAAATCGTGCCGAAGCGCGGAATCACGACAAACTGTTCGCCTGCTTCAGGCGCTGAAAATGGTTCGCCATAGGTCAGCAGCGCGGTCAGGCGCCCGGTCTCATCCTGGGTCGGCGCAACAGGCGCATCGATAAAATGGAGAAAGCGCCCGGTCACGCCGACGATGGCGGGGTCCACTGCTTGCAATTGTGACAAAAGGCGTTGGGTACGGAAGGCAGACAGGGCATTGGAGCCCGGCAGGATCAACATGGCGACAAGAAGATTGAAGCAGCTTCGCCGCCGTCGAAGGCGGGTGAACTGCGGGTTAATTCGGAAACCGGGATTATACCGCGACCGCGCCTCTCTCCCATTCCCGAGAGACAGGGGAACAGGCCGTGCAAACGCCTGGCGTTTCAATATGGTATCGTCTCCCTGCCAAAAATCCGTCATCCCGCATTCTTCCTACCGTATTCGCATGAATAAACTTATCTCCGGACCCATCCTCACAGTTGCCGATGTTTCACGCCGCGAATTGGTGGAAGCCTGCCTCGCGGAAGCAGAAAAGTCGTCCGCGATCTTCACCCGGCTGTACCCAGACGCTGCGCGTGCCGCTGCCTCGCATGCGGACGCAATGCGCGCCGCCGGTGTGAGGCTGTCGCCGCTGGCCGGCCTGCCGGTGTCCGTGAAGGATCTGGTGGATATCGAAGGGGAAGCAACGCTGGCCGGATCGGTGGTTCTGAACGACGCTGCGCCGGCCAAAACAGATGCGCCGGTGGTGAAGCGGCTGCGCAATGCCGGGGCCGCGATCATCGGCAAAACCAATATGACCGAATTCGCATTTTCAGGAGTGGGTATCAATCCGCACTACGGCACGCCGGCTAATCCGGCGGACCGCCAAGTCGGCCGCATTCCGGGAGGTTCCTCTTCCGGCGTGGCAGTCTCGGTCGCGTCCGGCCTCTGTGTCGCCGGACTGGGATCGGATACCGGCGGTTCAATCCGCATTCCGGCGGCGCTTTGCGGACTAGTCGGATTCAAGTCGACCGCGAGGCGTGTGCCTGCCACCGGCGCGCTGCCTTTGTCGACCACGCTCGACGCGATCTGCGCGATGACGCGTTCGGTCGACGACTGCATCCTGATCGACAGCATCATCGCCGATCAACCCTTGTTGGTTCCGGAGTTACCGCTGGCGGGCCTGCGCCTCGCGGTGCCCGGCACCGTGATGCTAGACGCGCTGGAACCGCACGTCGCCGCCTCATTTTCGGCTGCGCTGTCGCGGCTTTCGGCAGCCGGCGCAAAAATTATCGATGTGCCGATGGCGCTGTTGGCTGAAGCAGCGACGATCAACAAGTTCTCTCCGGCGGAAGCCTATGCATGGCATCGCAAATTAATAGCGGAACGCGAATCGGAATACGATCCTCGCGTAGCAAAGCGTATTAAACTCGGCGCCGCGATGAGTGCAGCCGACTACATCGACATGCACGCGAACCGCCGCGACTGGATCGCTCGCATGGAGCAAGCGCTGGCGCAGTTCGATGCGGTCATTTCGCCGACTGTACCGATAGTCGCCCCGCCGATTGCGGAACTGGTAGCGTCCGAGGATACCTTTTTCAAGGCCAATGGCCTCTTGCTGCGCAACCCATCCATCATCAATTTGCTGGATGGCTGCGCGGTCTCGGTACCCTGCCATGCCGAAGGATCGCTGCCGGTGGGGCTGATGATCTCGGGCGTCGCGATGTCGGACAGCCGTATACTCGGCATTGCGCGCGCGATTGAGAGTACATTGCAAACAATCTGAGCGCTGTAATTTTTCCCGTTACTCCAACCTTGCGTACCATGTTCCATCGCTTTTCCGTCCCCAACAGATTCCGTTTCAAATCAACGATCGCTGTAGCCGCCTTGCTGGCGGCCGGCGCGGCTTTCGCGGAGCCGATGTGCAGCCGCGACGTTCCGGTCAACAAGGAATGCGAGATCTCGCTCGATGCATTGCATCCGATGCAACTGGCGGTGGGCATGATCCAGGTGGAAGAGCGAGCCGCAAAGCTCAGGGGCGAGACCGACTTCTCCGAACAGACCAGCCGTGCGTTGCCGGTGGTGCAGGCGCCTGATGGAGGGTTCTACCTGACCGACGGCCATCATCAGGCAAGCGTACTGCATCGAGCCGGAGCAAAGCAGGTAAAGGCGCGTGTGATCGGCCGCTTCAACAACCAGGCGACGTTCTGGGACGAGATGCGCGCGCGTCGTTGGGTCTACCTGTTCGATCAGCACGGCCGACCGATCACACCGGCCGCCTTGCCTGAACGCATTGCCGACCTTGCCGACGATCCGTACCGTTCCCTCGCAGGCTATGCGCAAAACGCCGGTTACTTCGGCAAGACCAATACCTATTTCATGGAATTCGAATGGGCGCGCTATTTCGGATCTCGGATGGGATGGCAGCCGATCGATCGCATGACGCTGCTGTCGGCATTGCAGTCCGCTGAAAAACTGGCCTGCAAGCCGGAGGCGAAAGACCTGCCCGGTTATCTCGGCCCCTGCGCAACTGGCCGTTAGAAGTCTTTCAGGACCACCTTCCCTATCGTGTGCCCTGCTTCCAGCATTGCATGCGCTTTGCGCAAGTTGGCAGCGTTGATAGGCGTAAGCACCTTATCCACCGTGGTGCGAATGATGCCGGCATCGACCAGCCTGGAAATTTCGCTGAGCAGGTAATGTTGCTCAATCATGTCGTCGGTCTTGAACATCGAACGGGTGAACATGAATTCCCACACGAATCCCGCGCTTTTCGACTTCAGCAACCCCACGTCAAACGCTTCCTTGTTCTCCACGATGCTACAGATCATGCCTTGTGGTGCGATCACCTCTGCCGCGGCGGCAAAGTGTCTGTCGGTGGCATTCAGGATAAACACATAGTCGACGTAGGTATGCCCGAGTGCTTTCAACTGCGCCGGCATATCGCCAAAGTGATTGATGACCTCGTGTGCGCCCAGTTCGCGCACCCATTGCTCCGATTCCGGTCGGGAAGCGGTGGCGATCACATACAATCCCGCCACTTTGGATGCAAGCTGCACCGCAATCGAACCGACGCCACCCGCGCCGCCGATGATCAACACGGACTGACGGGGCATGGCATGCGGCGGCGCCGGGACCGCAAGCCGGTCGAACAGCCCTTCCCATGCCGTAATCGCCGTCAGCGGCAATGCCGCGGCTTCTTCAAAAGACAGGGTGGACGGCATCGGCCCGACCAGGCGTTCATCGATCAGATGCCATTCGCTGTTGGTCCCGGGACGCGTGATGTCTCCTGCGTAGAACACCTTGTCCCCGGGTTGGAACAATGTCACGTCCGGGCCGACCTCCTCTACCACGCCGGCGGCATCCCAGCCGAGGACGCGCGGCGTAGGCTCGACTGTGTCCTTCGGCGCGCGCACCTTGGTATCGACCGGATTTACCGCGATCGCCTTCACCCTGACCAGCAGATCCTGCCCGGCTGGTTGCGGTTTGGGCAAGTCGACATCCACCAGTGATTCGGGGTTATCGATGGGAAGATAGCGGGTCAGTGCGACAGCTTTCATATGGTCCGTCCGGTTTATTAGGATGCGAAGTGAGCAATTTGATAAAGGTGCAGGAACTTGGTTCACTGCGGTGTCCCCTGCCACCGCACGGGTTTTTGCAGTCCGGTCAAAATAGTGCACCACGCGAACTCGAAAAGTATCCCATGGTCTATGATTCGGTGCAGAATGCCGCACCGCGGTTTAAAACGAAAAACATTTTCTCCCCTCCAAGCCTGATGGGATGCAAGCCTGTCTGATAAAACGAATGCGGTCTTCCGAATTGATAGTAACTACAGGTTAATCAAGTGACACACAAGCAGGTAGCAGTAATCGGTGGCGGTGTGGTCGGCGTGTGCACCGCTTATTTTCTTGCCGAGGCAGGACACGACGTGGTAGTCATCGAGCGCCACCCCACTGTTGCGCAGGAGGCGAGCTACGCCAATGGCGGCATTATCGCGCCAGGCTACACCACTCCCTGGGCGGCGCCTGGCATGCCAAAAAAATTCCTGTCGTATCTGTTCCGCTCGGAATCGCCGGTCATGCTGAAACCGAAGATGGATCGCGCATTGTGGCGCTGGGTACGCAGATGGGTAGCCGAGTGCGACCTCGAGCGTTACCGTATCAACAAGGCTCGCATGCAGCGCGTCGCTTTTTACAGCCGCGACATCATGGACTTGTTGCGCGAGCACTATCAACTCGATTACGAACAGACCAGCGGCGTTCTGCAACTTTTCCGCACCGGGGATGACATCAGGCTGGCGCAACCGGGATGCGACATGCTCGCCGAGAACGGCATCCCGCACGAGATCATGGATGCCGACGGTGCGCGCAAGATCGAACCTTCGTTGGGTTACCGCGCCGAGCTGGCGGGCGCACTGTACCTGCCTGATGATGAGTCCGGCAATTGCCCCCTCTTCGTCAAACGCATGCGGCAGGTCGCCCAGTCGATCGGGGTTCACTTCCACTTCAGCAGTACGGTCCGTTCAATCGCGTCGGAAGGCGGCCGTGTCGCCCTGCATATCGATGACCGGGAGTTCTCCGCCGATGCAGTGGTGCTCGCTGCCGGCGTCGACAGCGCCGACCTGCTCAAGCCGCTGGGCATCCAGGTGCCGCTCTATCCGGTCAAGGGGTACTCCGCCACCGCAGCGATTCGCAATTTCGAAGATGCCCCGCGCGCATCGGTGATCGACGAACAATACAAGACATCGATCAGCCGCATGGGAAACCGCATCCGGATTGCCGGCATCGCCGAACTAGGCTCGAACACGGAAGAGATGAAGGAAGCCGCCATGCGCACGCTGATCAAGGTTGGCAGCGACTGGTTTCCGAATGCCGCCAACTACAACACCGCCAGCTTCTGGTGCGGCGCCCGGCCGACTTTGCCTGACGGCGCTCCACTGCTCGGTGCGACGCCAGTGCGCAATGTCTACGTCAACATCGGCCATGGCTCCTACGGCTGGGCAATGGCTGCCGGGTCAGGCAAGGTACTTGCTGATATTATCTCGGATCGCGTTCCGGACATCGACATGGATGGCCTGACGCTGTCACGATATGGATGAATATAGAAATGGATAGAGTCGATTGCGTTGTGATCGGAGCCGGCGTGGTCGGCCTGGCTGTAGCCCGGGCGCTGGCGCTCGCCGGACGTGAAGTTTTCGTGGTGGAATCGCATCCGGCTATCGGCATGGAAACCAGTTCGCGCAACAGCGAAGTAATCCATGCCGGACTCTACTATGCGACCGGCAGCCTGAAAGCGAAATTATGCGTGGGCGGCCGCGATGCATTGTATGCGTACTGCGAAGAGCGCTCTGTCCCGCATAAACGCTGCGGCAAACTGATCGTCGCCACGAGCGATGCGCAACTCGGGAAACTTGAATCAATCCACGCGCAGGCGCATGCGAACGGCTGCACCGAAGTGGTTGCGCTCACCGCAGAACAAGTGCACACGCTTGAACCCGCACTACACTGCGTGGCCGCACTCTCCTCCCCCAACACCGGCATCATCGACAGCCACGCGTACATGCTGGCGCTGCAAGGCGATGCGGAGAATGCCGGCGCGGTATTCGCGTTCGACACCCGCGTCGTCGACGGCAGTACCAATGTCGAAGGCATCGTGTTGCGGGTGCGCTCAGGCGACGGCACGGAACTTGAACTCGAGGCCAACACGGTCGTCAATTGCGCCGGCTTGTGGGCGCCGCATATCGCCGGGCAGATCGCGGGTCTCGACGATGGCACCGTTCCGACGCCGTACTTCGCCAAGGGAAACTACTATTCGCTGGCCGGTAAAGCACCGTTCTCGCGACTGGTCTATCCGGTGCCCGAACCCGGCGGCCTGGGTGTTCATCTGACATTGGATCTCGGCGGGCAGGCACGTTTCGGACCGGATGTGGAGTGGCTGGACGGTGATGACTTCGACTACTCAGTCGATCCTAAGCGGGCCGACAAGTTTTATCGTGAAATTCGTACTTACTGGCCGGACCTTCCTGATGCAGTGTTGCAGCCTGCGTACTCCGGCGTCCGGCCGAAGGTCAGCGGTCCGGACAAATCGGCTGCGGATTTCCTGTTCGCGTCGCATGGCAATCGCCACTATGTCGGACTGTATGGAATCGAATCGCCCGGCCTGACCGCCTCCCTCGCCATTGCGGATCATGTGCTAAGCCTCGTACAGAGGTGAATGGGAGCGCTCGCTGCTCGCGGATGGAAGATGGCATAGAATCTGATCATCCGCCCCTTTACGCAGCGATCACCGAGACGCCCAATGGCTGTCCACACAGCACTCTATCCCACAGCTGACATCCGCAGCATTGAACAGGCTGCCCTCGCTGCCCTGCCATCCGGCACGTTGATGCAACGCGCGGGACGATCCGCTGCGGAACTGGCCCTCACATTGGCAGGCGCCCCGCACAGCCTGGCGAAAGTGCTGGTGTTCGCCGGTCCCGGAAACAATGGGGGCGACGCACTGGAGACAGCAGGCCTGCTGGCGCACGCCGGATTACGCGTGTCCGTTCTGCTGTATGGCGACCCTGCCAAGTACCCGGCTGATGCGCAGCAAGCGTTAAAACGCGCGCTCAACAGTGCGGCGGATTTTCCCGATACTACCCGCTTGTCCGAGCTGGCCTTACGCAGCTGGTCAATCGTGGTCGACGGTCTATTCGGTATCGGCCTTACTCGACCGATCACTGGTGCATTGCGCACCGCTGTTGAAACCATCAACGCATTCAGCTGTACGGTGTTGGCGCTGGACGTTCCAAGCGGCCTTGATGCCGATACCGGCAACATCGTCGGTACAGACTGCATCGCGGTGCAAGCGACGCACACCATCACCTTCATCGGCGACAAGCCTGGCCTGCATACGGCTCATGGGCGCGACTACGCGGGCGCAGTTGAGGTCAACACTCTCGGGATTGAAGACAGATACTTCCCGCCTGCGCATGCCTTCCTCAATGATGTCGACTTGTTCGCGGGAGCACTGTCGCATCGCGAGCGTAATTCGCATAAAGGCAGCTTTGGCGACGTCGCCGTCATAGGCGGCGCGCCCGGGATGGCAGGCGCAGCGATCCTTGCCGCGCGCGCTGCCGCAAAATGCGGCGCCGGCCGGGTTTTCGCAGGTTTCCTCGACAATCCGCCGGCCTACGATAGCGCGCAGCCCAATCTGATGTGTCGGCTCGCAAGCGATCTTGATGTGTCATCCAGTACGTTGGTCGTCGGCCCCGGACTCGGGACGTCGCCAGCGGCGCGCGATGCGCTGGTTCGAGCGCTGGGCGCGCCCGGGCCGCTGGTGCTCGATGCGGACGCGCTGAACCTGATTGCGGCGGAACAGGATTTGCAGCAGATGGTCACAACCCGCAGAGGTATTTCGATCTTGACGCCCCATCCGCTCGAAGCAGCGCGTCTGCTTTCAACAACCGGCGCGACCATACAGGCCGATCGTCTCGCAGCAGCGCGCAAACTGGCCGAACGATTCGACGCAACCATCATCCTCAAAGGCTCGGGCACCGTGATCGCGCGGCCGGACAAGCTTGTCGCAATCAATACCACCGGCAACCCCGGACTGGCGACCGCCGGCACCGGCGATGTCCTGGCAGGCATTTGTGGAGCGCTATTGGCGCAACGCTGGCCGCTATGGGAAACGGCACTGGCAGCGACCTGGCTGCATGGTCATGCAGCGGATATGCTGGTCGAACAGGGCGTCGGCCCGATCGGCCTGACTGCCGGAGAATTAATCCCCTGCGTGCGCGCCGCACTCAATCAACTTACGGACAAACATGCACTACACCGCACACCGCGCTAAGCTCTGGATGGGCATCTCCTGCCTGGTATTGGGACAATGGACGTTGTCCCTGCTCGACACCGCAGGCAAGCTGCTGACATTGGCCGGATATCATGTGGTGATGATTGCGTGGATGCGCTACACCATCAATACGGTGTTCATGGCGGTGACGCTGGCGCCACTCTACAAGCGCCGCACCGGCAAAAGCATACTCCACTCAAAGCGTCCGAAGCTGCAGATATTGCGCGCGGCGCTGTTGCTGGTATCGACTTTGGTGTTCTTCTCTGTGCTGAAGATCGTCCCGCTGTCCGAAGGTACCGCGATGAACTTCTGCGCTCCGTTGCTGGTGCTCGCGCTCTCGCCCTGGCTGCTTGGCGAAAAAAGTTATCCGTCGCGCTGGATTGCGGTTGCGGTCGGATTCATCGGCATGCTGATCGTGATGCGTCCGGGCGGCGCCATTGTGCCGGCGGGTGTCACTCTAGGCATCACATCGGCGGCCATTTTTGCGCTGGTTTCAGTCCTGACCCGCAAGACGAACCAGATCGACGATCCGAGGGTCACGCTGTTTTACGGCGGCCTCGTCGGGATGATCGCCAGCAGCCTGATCGTCCCTTTCTTCTGGTCTTCGCACGTGCCTACTACGACCGAGTGGATGATCCTCGCCTCCACCGGCATCACCAGCACCGTCGGCCACCTGTTCGTCAACACCGCCTATAAAAATGCAGAGGCTTCGCTGCTGAGCCCATTCTTCTACCTGCAAATCATTTCCGCTACAGTCATGGGCTGGTTGGTCTTCCATCAGCTCCCCGACGCGCTTACGGCACTCGGCATCGGTGTCATCTGCGCCAGCGGCATGGGAATCGCATACATCGAACACCGGCGTTCGCATCCGATCGCAGCGACACTGGATACGGAGATGACGGTCGCTGTCCTAGACCAGGCGACCGGCGGCGATCGTGATCGTTCTCTCGCATCGAGCCGCGATTGAAGGATCATGCGTGACCAGCACGAGGGTGGAGCCGCGTTCCCTGTTCAACTCGAACATCAACTGAATCACCGATTCGCCGGTTGCCGCATCGAGGCTTCCGGTCGGTTCGTCGGCGAACAATAGCGGCGGCTTCGTAACGAATGCGCGGGCCAGCGCGACCCGCTGCTGCTCACCGCCGGAGAGATATTTTGGATAATGCCTGAGCCGGCTCGACAGGCCGACCCGGCCCAGCATCGCTTCGGCCTTTTCCTTTGCGTGAGCTTCGCGGCGCAGCTCCAGTGGCAGCATCACGTTCTCGACCGCATTCAGGTGCGCGAGCAACTGGAACGACTGGAATACAAAACCAAGTTTGGCCTGGCGCAACCCCGCGCGACCGTCTTCGTCCATCGCAAAAATATCGGTACCGTCGAGCTTGACCGTACCTGCGGATGGCGTATCGAGTCCGGCCAGGAGTCCAAGCAGCGTCGATTTGCCGGATCCGGAAGCGCCGACGATCGCCAGCGTCTCTCCCGGGCGCACTGTAAAATCGATGTCTTGCAAGATTGTCAGGTCGCCGGTCGCGTCAGCGACGCGCTTGCTCAATTCGACAACTTCAATGGCCGCTGAAACTACAGAAGGATCTCGCATGCAGGATGATCGTAAAAATTTGGGAAGATGGATGGGGGTGATGCGCACCGTGATGGCGCTTGGGTTCGCGCTGGTCGCAACGACCGCCTATTCTGCATCAAAAACCATCCTTGTGCTGGGCGACAGCCTCTCGGCCGAGTACGGACTCCCGCGCGGCAGCGGCTGGGTAACGCTGATGGAAAACCGGCTGAAATCCGAAAAGATCGATGCCTCGACTGTGAATGCCAGCATCAGCGGCGAGACCACCAGCGGCGGCAGGGCTCGACTGCCCGGGTTGCTTGAAAAACATCGTCCTTCGATTGTGGTCATTGAACTCGGTGGCAACGATGGCTTGCGTGGATTGCCGGTCGGCGCCACCGAGTCGAATCTGAACGCAATGGTCACCGCTGCGCAAAAAGCAAAAGCGCGGGTCCTGCTGGTGGGAATGCAGATTCCGCCGAATTACGGACGCGCATACACACAGCAATTTGCGGGAATGTATTCGAAAATTGCGCAGGACAAGAAAACAGTGCTCGTGCCTTTTCTGCTCGAGGGCGTTGCCAACCAGGAAAAATTGTTTCAGGCTGATCGCATTCATCCGGCAGTCGATGCACAACCGGTCATGCTGAACAACGTCTGGCCGCATTTGAAGCCGCTCCTTCTGCAGTAGCATTGCGCGGGCTCGGTTCAAATAGGACGTAGGGCGCATCGTGAGGTGCCCCATCTCGCTATGGACTGTAGGTTGCGCCATGCGCACCGGAAGTGCTGGTGCGCATGGCGCAACCTACAGCGATTCCGATGCCTACACGTGTTAGCCATGTGCCCTGGCTACACAAATTCCGTCCCCCTATCCGATGTAGGGTGTGACAGATTGCTAGCACCAAAGAAAAAAGCCGCTCCTTGTGGAAGCGGCTTTTTTCTTGCAGCGTTCGCTTTTTATTTGGTCTCGGACGAAACCGATGCAGCGCTATCCGAAGAGCCAGTCGCTGGAGCAGCCGGCTTGGTAATCTTGACTTTGGCTTTCTGCTTCAACGCCTCAAGATAGGCCACCATTTCCTGTTGCGCCAATGCGTTCGCGATTTGCTGCTGTTCGGCCTGACGCCTTGCGGCATCGACGGTCGCCGGCTGCGATACCTTGTTGATGCGGTACACGCCGTAACCTTGCCCAGGCACTTCGACGCCGACATACGCAGGCAGCTTCGTCGCATCCGCCTTCAGAACTGCAATCGCCGCCGCCTCGTTCAGTCCTTGAGTCTTTGCGCGCGAAACGGATTTCGCGCCCGAGAAACCTGCAGCATCGCCCTTTGTTTTGGCCTCGGCAAGCCGCGCTTCGCCCGCTTTTTTC
>JAQGMD010000429.1 GCA_028292565.1 Burkholderia sp.
CCAGCAAAATTGACCAACTTATTCCTGCGCGGTGCCTAATACTCCAAATACGCTGCGGCCCATTCGGCTTGTCAGCTTGAGCGGTCCTATCGCTCAGGGCCTGATGTAAGACGCGCGCAGGAAATCCGTATAGGGCGACGGCCTCGAGGGGGCCAGTACGTTACGGCGGATTCATCCTGCGCCGGTCCGGCCTGTTGGCATCTATCGTTCTCTTCCTTCGCAAACCTGGCAGGTTTTTTACTCCAAAAAAAGTGATCTGCCAGTCAAGATCATAGGTTCGTCACTCTCAGACCGGTCCGGTCTTGTTTTTCGACCAGACCGGAACAAACCCCCGCTGTTTTTATAAAAACGTTTTTTGCGACTCCGGTCCGGTCACGAAGCCATCAACAAAAACGTATATAGACGGGGCGGGACGGCACAAAAATACCTGCAGGCTTCCTGCGGCACACCAAAAACGCATATAAACCGGCTGTTTTTCATAAAAACGCATCTGGTCGAGAAAACGCGCTTTCACCCCCATCGAATTCAATGCTGACTGAGTACAAATAAACGGTCGCCTGGGTGACTTGCAGCCAACGAAAATTTGGTGCACTATTCTCTACCGACCGTTCGGTCGGATATGTTTTGCCGCCAATTCGCTAACCCGTAACGCTCGAAAAGGAAGGCCTAAGTGACCACATCCATGATCCTCGAAGCGCAATCCGGCGCGGTCCGCACCATCACGCTGAACCGCCCGCAGGCCCTGAACAGCTTCACCGGTGAAATGCATGAGCAGCTATTCGTCGCGTTGAACTCGGCCGCGGACGACCGCGAAGTACGTTGCGTAATCCTCACCGGCGCCGGCCGCGGCTTTTGCGCAGGGCAGGATCTGGCCGACCCGCTGGTCGCCCCTGGCACTGCGTCCGGCACGCCCGGGCGCGACATTTCCTATGTGCTTGAAAAATATTACGAGCCGCTGGTCAAGCGCTTGCGCACGATGCCGGTGCCGGTCATCGCCGCTGTCAACGGCGTTGCCGCTGGCGCCGGCGCGAATATCGCGCTGTGCTGCGACCTCGTGTTCGCCGCGCGTTCCGCCAGCTTCATCCAGGCTTTTTCGAAGATCGGCCTCGTGCCCGATAGCGGCGGTACATGGCTCTTGCCGCGCCTCGTCGGCCGCCAACGTGCGCTTGGCCTCGCGCTCCTGGGCGATAAGCTGCCGGCAGAAGAAGCCGAGCGCATCGGCATGATATGGAAATGCGTGGATGACGCCGCTTTGATGGAACAGGTACATAACACGGCAACGAAACTCGCATCGATGCCCACAACCGCGTTGGCGCAAACCCGCCGGGCGCTCGATGCAGCGCAAGACATGGACATGGACGAGGCCCTTGCGCAGGAGGCAAGCATGCAGCGTGACCTCGCGAAAGCGCACGATTTTCTGGAAGGCG
Source organism: Burkholderia sp. (assembly GCA_028292565.1). Next base: position 1,428 of record JAQGMD010000429.1, read on the forward strand.
TCAGCGCCTTCATGAACAAGCGCTTGCCGTCATTCAAAGACCGTTAATCAATAACAAGGAGACTTCCGCGTGACCCATGCATACACGCCGCAACAGGTGGCCGATCTCGTACGCGAAGGCATGTTCGCCAACGACCATGCGTCAAAAAGCCTGGGTATGCACATCCTCGAAGTCGGTCCCGGCACGGCCACCATCACCATGACCGTGCGCCGCGACATGCTGAACGGCTTCCAGATCTGCCACGGCGGCTTTATCACCACGCTCGCGGATTCCACCTTCGCTTTTGCGTGCAACTCCTACAATGAACTTACGGTGGCCGCCGGCATTACTGTCGATTTCATCGCGCCGGCCCATGAAGGTGATGTGCTGACCGCCGTCGGCAAAGAAATCTCACTGACCGGACGCACCGGCATTTATGACGTCGAAGTAAAGAACCAGCATGGCAAGCGCGTCGCGATGTTTCGCGGCCGGTCCTCACGGCTGAAGGACCGTAAAGTGGTGCAGCAGCCGCACGAGCAAAACGTCAAAGGCGCCTGAGAGCGCCACATTCACCATACCAAGACCCAGGAGATAAACATGCCCGTCAAACGCTCTTACCCGGAAGACCTTGAGCCGATCGAACGCGCCAGCCGCGACGAAATTCAGTCGTTGCAACTGCAGCGCCTGCAATGGTCGTTGCAGCATGCGTACGACAACGTGCCTCACTACCGGAAGGCGTTCGAAGCAGCGGGCGTGAATCCGTCGGACCTGAAACAGCTGAGCGACCTGTCCAGGTTTCCTTTTACGAACAAGAAAGACCTGCGCGACAACTATCCGTTCGGGTTGTTCGCGGTCCCTCGCGAGAAGGTCGCGCGCATCCACGCATCCTCCGGCACCACCGGCAAACCCACGGTCGTCGGCTATACCAAGAACGATATCGATACCTGGGCCAACCTGATGGCGCGTTCGATCCGCGCATCCGGCGGCCGCCCCGGCGACATCGTGCATGTCGCTTACGGCTATGGCCTGTTCACGGGCGGACTCGGCGCCCACTATGGTGCGGAACGCGCAGGCTGCACCGTGATCCCGATGTCCGGTGGACAGACCGAGAAACAGGTACAGCTGATCCAGGATTTCAAACCCGACATCATCATGGTGACACCGTCATACATGCAGGTGATCGTCGAAGAATTCGTGCGCCAGGGCCTTGACCCTGCCGCCAGCTCCCTGAAGGTCGGCATCTTCGGCGCCGAGCCATGGACCGAAGCGATGCGCCGCGAAATCGAAACCAAGGCAGGTATCGATGCAGTCGACATCTACGGCTTGTCCGAAGTGATGGGCCCTGGCGTCGCCAACGAATGCATCGAGAGCAAAGACGGCCCGGTAATTTGGGAAGACCACTTCTACCCTGAGATCATCGACCCGCTGACGGGTGAGGTGCTACCCGACGGCTCCGAAGGCGAGTTGGTCTTCACCTCGCTCACCAAGGAAGCGTTGCCGATCATCCGTTATCGCACTCGCGACCTCACTCAGTTGCTGGCGCCGACCTCACGCTCGTTCCGCCGCATGGGCAAGATCGTCGGCCGCTCCGACGACATGCTGATCATTCGTGGCGTCAACGTGTTCCCGACGCAGATCGAAGAACTGGTGCTGCAGAATGACAAGCTTTCCGGTCAGTACCAGATCGTCGTCACGCGTGACGGTGCGCTCGACAACATCGAGGTGCGCTGCGAATTGCAACAGGCGGCTGCACATATGCCGAAGGATGCAGTCGAACAAATATCCGTAGCGCTGTGCCAGCGCATCAAGAACATGGTCGGCATCACGACGCAGGTCAGTGTGTTGCCGCCGGAGACCATCGAACGAACATTGACCGGAAAAGCGCGTCGCGTGTTCGACCGGCGGCCGAAATCATAAGGAGATAGCTATGTATACCCAGGCAATGGATCTGATGGGCAAGGAGGGCGACAAGAAGCCCGTCCAGCCCGTACGCACGCCCGAGGAGATGCAACTGCAGGAACACTTCGACGTCCGCATCGATGCCGGCGAATTCATCGAAGCAAAAGACTGGATGCCCGACCACTACCGCAAAACATTAGTGCGGCAGATCAGTCAGCACGCGCATTCGGAAATCGTCGGCATGCTCCCGGAAGGCAACTGGATCACGCGCGCACCGACATTGAAGCGCAAGGCGATCCTCTTGGCAAAAGTCCAGGACGAAGGCGGCCACGGTCTCTACCTGTATGCGGCAGCGGAAACACTCGGCACCTCGCGCGACCAGATGCTTGATGCATTACATACCGGTCGCGCCAAGTACAGCTCAATCTTTAACTACCCGACATTGACCTGGGCCGATATCGGCGTGGTCGGCTGGCTGGTCGACGGCGCCGCCATCATGAACCAGGTGCCGATCTGCCGCTGCTCCTATGCGCCCTATGCGCGAGCGATGATCCGCATCTGCCGCGAAGAGTCGTTCCACCAGCGCCAGGGTTACGAGTCGCTGTTGACGATGATGACCAAAGGAACGCAGGCGCAGCGCGAGATGGTGCAGGACGCGGTGAACCGCTGGTGGTGGCCGTCGCTGATGATGTTCGGCCCGCCGGACGCGGAATCGCCGAACAGCGCGCAATCGATGCGCTGGGGCATCAAGCGTTTGTCGAATGACGAGCTGCGCCAGAAATTTGTGGATGCGGCAGTGGAGCAGGCCAAGGTACTCGGCGTGAGCTTGCCGGACCCGGATCTGAAGTGGAACGAAGAGCGTCAGCATCACGACTTCGGCCCGATCGACTGGTCGGAATTCTGGCAGGTCATCAACGGCAACGGCCCCTGCAATAAAGAGAGACTCGAAGCACGCGTGAAAGCATGGGACGACGGCGCATGGGTACGAGACGCCGCCCTGGCACACGCGCGCAAGCAAGCCGCAAAAGAGTGCGCGGCGTGACCTCGGTTGTGGAGTCACCCATCAAGGAAAGATCTATGAACACCCCAAACGAAACACTCAAGAAAGAATGGCCCCTCTGGGAAGTCTTCGTCCGCAGCAAAGCCGGCCTCGACCACAAGCACTGCGGAAGCCTGCACGCAGCCGACGGAAAAATGGCGATCCAGCTGGCACGCGACGTCTACACCCGCCGCCAGGAAGGCACCAGCATCTGGGTAGTGCGTTCCGACCAGATCATAGCTTCCGACCCCGGCGACAAGGACATGTACTTCGACCCGATGGAAGACAAGGTCTACCGCCACCCCACGTTCTACGACCTGCCCGAATCAGTCAACCACATGTAAAGGCATAGAGCGATGCAGGCCTCAATCCAAGTTTCCAAAGACCCTGTCGTGCAGTACCTGCTGCGGCTGGGCGATACCTGCCTGATCCACGCGCAGCGTCTGGGCGAGTGGTGCGGCCACGCCCCGGTACTCGAAGAAGACATTGCGCTGACCAATATCGCGCTTGATCTGGTCGGCCAGGCGCGCGCGCTGCTGACCTACGCGGGCCGCCTGCAAGGCAACCGCCTGGGTGAAGATCAGCTGGCTTTCCTGCGCGACGAACGCGACTACCTGAACCTGACGCTGGTCGAGCTGCCGCGCGGTGACTTCGCCTTCGCGATGATCCGCAACTTCGCCCTTGCGACTTTCCTGAAATTGCTATGGGAGCGGCTCGCTTCCTCCACCGACCCGGAGCTGGCCGGCATCGCCGACAAAGCGCGCAAGGAAGCTCGCTACCACCAGGAACATGCGGCCGACTGGGTGATTCGCCTCGGCGACGGGACGGCCGAATCAAAACGCCGTACCCAGGATGCACTGCAGCGTTTGTGGCCCTATACCGCCGAAATTTTCGAGGCCGACGCGGTGGATGAGCATGCGGCAACCACCGGCCTAGGGCCCCGCTGGGCAGATCTGCGCCAGGACTGGCTGGCCGAAACCAGCGCAGTGCTGAGCGATGCGACACTAGAGATCCCAGGCGATTCGCCGTTCCGCAGCACCGGTAAGCAAGGCCGCCACAGCGAACACATGGGCTACATCCTCACTGAAATGCAGTACCTGCAACGCACATTCCCGGGAGCGGTATGGTAGACAACCTCACCTTGCCGACACAGGAACACGCCCGCATTCTTCGGGCATGGGACGTGTTGAACGGTGTGCTCGATCCGGAAGTGCCGGTCGTGTCAGTGCGCGACCTCGGCATAGTCCGCGACGTGCTGCCCGATGGCGAAGGTCTCGAGGTCGTGGTCACTCCCACTTACTCCGGCTGCCCTGCGACCGAAATGATCGAGCGCAGCATCTGCGAGGCGCTCGAAGCGGAGCAACTCGGTCCGGTGCGCATCAGTATGCAACGCTCGCCCGCATGGACCACCGACTGGATCACCGAAGAGGGCAAGCGCAAATTGCGCGAGTACGGCATCGCACCGCCGACTGGCAATGCCGCTGTCAAAGAAGTGCCCGTAACGTTCATGAGGCGGCCAACGCAACTCGCCTGCCCGCGCTGCGGCAGCATGCACACCGAACGACTGTCGGCTTTCGGTTCCACTGCATGCAAGGCGCTCTACCGCTGCCTGTCATGCCGCGAACCATTCGAATACTTCAAACCGATTTAAAGAATCCATGAATACCGATTTCCATTCATTGCGCGTTTCCCATGTGCGGCCCGACACGGACGAGGCAGTGATCGTGCAATTCGATGTGCCTGATGCGCTGCGCGATTCTTTCTGTTTCACGCCAGGCCAGCACCTGACCTTGCGCCACGAGATCGACGGCAAGGAACAGCGCCGCTCGTATTCGATCTGCACAGGAATGGACGACGGCACACTACGCATCGGCGTACGCAAAGTGCCGGGCGGCGTGATCTCCAACTGGATCAATGAACACCTGAAAGCCGGCGATGCGGTGCAGGTGATGGCGCCGCAAGGACGCTTCTGCACATTGAAAGAGACGACCGAGAGCCGACACTACCTGGGCATCGCCGGCGGCAGCGGCATCACGCCCATCCTGTCCATCATGCGCACCGTGCTGACGCGCGAGCCGGACAGCCGATTCACGCTCATCTACGGCAACCGCTATCAGAAATCCGCCATGTTCAAGGAAGAGCTGGAGGACCTGAAGAACAGCTACCTGACCCGCCTCGTGCTGCACCATGTTTTCTCGCGGGAGCACATGGACACGCCGCTGAACAGCGGCCGCATGACACGCGACAAGATCGGCGAATTCCTGCATACACTGATTGATCCGAAGACCGTCGACCATGTGTTCGTGTGCGGTCCGTACGAGGTCAACGATGAGGCCGAAAAGGCGCTCCTCGAGGCCGGGATCCCAGCGGATCGCATACACATCGAACGCTTCGGTATCCCAATTCCGTCCACCGGCGCCCCGGTTAAACCGCTACCTCGAGAGGGCGACGCCGAGCATGCGCGCGTGGTGATCGTACGCGACGGCTTGCGCCGGGAGATCGAATTCCGTAAGGACGATCCAAGCATCCTCGAAGCGGCCGCAGCCGCAGGCCTGGAAATGCCGTTCTCCTGCAAGTCCGGCGTCTGCTGCACCTGCCGCGCCAAGCTGCTTGAAGGAGAAGTACGGATGGATCGTAACTTCGCGCTGGAAAAGCATGAAGTCGCCGCCGGCTACATACTGACTTGTCAGTCCCATCCGCTGACTGAGCGGGTGGTGCTGTCGTTCGACGAACGCTAAAGGAAACAGATAATGCCTCGCGGACCTTCTGCAAAATTCGACTTCCAACGCGAACAGATACTCGTCGTCGCGGCGCGACTGTTCGCTGCCAGCGGCTACTCGGCGACGTCCATGAATGAGGTAGCCGAAGCGCTGGGCACCTCCAAGGCAAACCTCTACCACTACGTGCGCGACAAATACAAACTGCTGGTTGAGATATGCGAAACGCACATCGCCCGCCTGGAATCTGTAGTGCGCGAAGTGGAGCAACAAAACCTCGCTCCCGAGCCACGCCTGCGCCAACTGGTACTGCGCTTCGTCCAGGAATACGCAAACGCGCAGAATGAGCATCGTGTGCTGACCGAAGACGTGAAATTCCTGAATCCCGAAGACCAAGAGCGCATCCTGCAAGGCGAGCGACGCGTAGTAGCAGTGTTCGCACACACCTTAGCCAAGCTGCGTCCCGGCCTCGACGCCGCCGGCCTCACCAAGCCGTTAACGATGCTGCTGTTCGGGATGATCAACTGGATGTTCACCTGGCTCAAACCCGATGGCGAACTCACGCATGAAGACATGGCCCCGATAGTGGCCGATCTCTTCTTCGGCGGGATCGACGCTGTCGGCGTCACTCGCATTGCGGCACTATCAGCCGCCAACGACTCAGCGTGAAGTCGGGGAACGTTGGGATTGGCATCCCAACTACCTACGCCTTCTGCAAAACGGCTCACCATAAAAACATGCAGGACGTAGGTTGGAATGCCAATCCCAACACACTGCACCATGCAAGCGGGCCGCCTGTCGCAAGCGGTTCGCAACATACCAACATCGACGAAAGAGAGAGACGCAAATGCAAACACTACAAAGCTTTATCGCCGGCCGCTGGATCGGAAAGGAAAGCGCGCAGCCCCTACACAGCGCCATCAACGGCAAGCTAATCAACTACACCCACGCCGAAGCCATCGATTTCGGCGAAGCCGTCACCCACGCGCGCCAACAAGGCCTACGCGGACTACTAGCCCTGGATTTCCAGCAACGCTCCTCCCGCCTCCGCGCCCTCGCAAAATACCTCACCGAGCGCAAAGAAGAACTCTACGCAATCTCAATGCACACCGGCGCCACACGAACCGACAGCTGGATCGACATCGAAGGCGGCACCGGCACCCTGTTCGCCTACGCCGGCGTAGGCACCAACGACTTCCCATCCGGAAACGTAGTCCACGAAGGACCAGCGATCCCCTTAGGCAAGCAAGGCAGATTCGCCGGCACCCACATCCTGGTCCCACGCGCCGGCGTCGCGGTGCACATCAACGCTTTCAACTTCCCGGTCTGGGGCCTGCTGGAAAAATTCTCCCCCACCTTCCTTGCCGGCATGCCGTGCATCGTAAAACCCGCGACCGCCACCAGCTACCTGACCGAGGCATTGGTCCGAATGATCGACGCATCCGGCCTGCTCCCCCAAGGCAGTCTCCAGCTCGTGATCGGCAGCACCGGCGACCTGCTCGATCGGCTTGAAGGCCAGGACGTCGTCACGTTCACCGGTTCCGCCGATACCGCCGCCAAACTTCGCACGCACCCCAACCTGATCCGTCATTCCATCCCGTTCAATGCCGAAGCCGATTCGCTCAATTGCGCAATCCTTGGTCCCGACGTAACGCCCGACGACGAAGAGTTCGACCTGTTCGTCAAGGAAGTCGTGCGCGAAATGACCGTCAAGGCCGGCCAGAAATGCACCGCGATCCGACGCGCGATCGTCCCCAAAAAACACCTCGACGCGGTGGCCGAACGCATGCGCGTGCGCCTGTCAAAGGTCGCTGTCGGCGACCCTGCGCTCGAGAACGTACGCATGGGCGCCCTGGCATCCAAGGCACAGCAAGCCGACGTCGCCGAGCGCGTCAAATCCCTCCTGTCCGGCAATGAACTCGTATTCGGCGAGCGCGACGGCTTCAAGCCGCTCGGAGACGGTGTGTCCGACGGCGCGTTCTTCGCACCGACGCTGCTGCTTTGCCGTGACGCCATGCGCAACGACGCCGTCCACGACATCGAAGCATTCGGCCCGGTCAGCACCCTGATGCCTTATGAAGACCTCGACGAAGCATTGGTACTCGCTGCCAAAGGCCGCGGCAGCCTGGTCGGCACGTTCGTAACCCGCGATCCGCAAGTCGCGGCAAAAGCGATCCCGATTGCTGCAGCCTGGCACGGCCGCCTGCTAATACTCGACCGCGAAGCCGCACCCGAATCCCCCGGCCATGGTTCCCCC